>QENJ01000074.1 GCA_013374505.1 Candidatus Methanophagaceae archaeon | reverse complement strand
AGCGTATCCGCAAGCAATTGGATTAGCCCACCTAACCACGGTACTATCTCCCGCGGACCCACACGCCACTGTATCCTAGCACATAGCTTCCGCTCTATCCAGGGGAAGAATAACAGAAAAATACCCAGTGTTGAAAGCCCGGGACAAATCAGCAACGCAAAAATGGGAGTCCATAATATAAACGAAATCCCAAGCCCCACCATCGGCACTTGGGCTGCCATATCAATAACAGGCTGTATAACTGGCACACTCACCTGATTGCTCATCATAGTTTCCAATAGTTCGTTTATTACTTCTTGCATTCTTATCACCTATCCGCTTCCGGAGGGAAGTATCCAAAACTGCCATATATAGTCCAGAAATCTGCCACTCGTTCACCCTTTGAGGCTTCCACTATGCCTCTTAGGTTCATCCAGCAGGGGGTTACAATCCTGACTCGATAAGGTACGTTTGAATCACCATCGCTTATGATAGAATATAAAAGCGTACCCCTCGCGGACTCGATAACTGAGGTCCATTCACCTTTCGGTAGCACGATATTACCATAAGCATGATACAAATGCCCTTTTATATCCTCAGACGCCTCTTTGTATTCTCCAAGGGCTTCTTCACTTATTACGTCCCCTCTTGGCATCCGTTTCAGTGCATCTACCGTCTGCTTTAGTATACTCAAACTCTGCTTGATCTCTTCGTACCTACCCATGTACCTACCGAGACAGTCACCCGCATCGCCGGTCGTGACTTCCCAGTTAAGTTTATCGTAAACTTCGTATGGCTCCACTTTCCTTATATCATAGTCCACCCCGGACGCTCTCAAGAAAGGCCCCACGAGACCGTACTTAATCGCTTCTTGTTTCGTCACGACACCCACGCCTTTTGTTCGTGCTATGAACACGGGATTGTTAATAAGTATGTCCTCAAACTTCTTCAGCCGTTTATTAACTGCAGAAGTGAAATTACCCGTCATGTCAAGTACATCTTTCGATATGTCTCGTCTCACCCCACCGGGAATGATAAACGAAGGTGTGCATCTCGATCCGGTCATCCTTACTGTCGCTTCGAGAATCATTTCCCGTATCGCCCATACATACATGAACCCGGTTGAATGCCCCGTAAACAAAGAGAATATCCCTGAATCGTAGAAGAAAGCACCAATCCTTGAAAGTTCTGCCAGCATCGTTCTTATATACTTCGCCCTCTCCGGCACTTCAATGCCAAGCGCTTTCTCTATCACATGTACATAGCCAAGGTTCATATTGAATGGGTCACTTATATTCGCCCGTTCGAATAGCGGTACATTTTGTATGTATAACCGATTCTCAGCGATTTTTTCCATAGATCGGTGAACGTATCCAGGATCAGGTGTGACATCCACAATTATGTCTCCTTTTATTCTCAATATCCATCTTAGATGACCACTACCAGTATGATGTGGCCCTACAAGAATTATAAATTCGTCACTTGCCTCCGCTTCATCATAAAGGTCTGTCGGTGCCGGCATCTCAAGGCTTGTAGGTAGATCAATTTTTGGGTTGAGTGGACTATCATCAAAGACATAATTCTCCTCGTCAAGCTTGAAATCTTTCCTTAACGGTGTTTGAGTCTCCGGCGCTAAAAGGAACTTCGCGTTCATCCCGGCATTACCCTCGTACTTGACCCCGAAAAAATCGTGCATCTCTCGCTCTGAATAGTCCGCACTATCCCATAAAGGCGTAATGCTTGGGAATTCGGGTTCCGCTTTACGTTCAATATCTGTAAAAAGTGTTATAATCACAGGCATAAGATCGTTGTTGCTATAGCTCGAAGCCATATATTCAAGTATGAACTTCTGTTCGTGTGGCACATCTACCACATTCACGCTCTTTGTGTGATCTATCCCCATATTGTCGCTCAGTTTCCTCGCAACTTCCATCAGGTCCTCAGGTGCCGTTTTTATAGCTATTCGGTTCTTATCAGTGATCGTGATAGATTTATAAAGACCTTCAAGTTGTGATTTTAAATTGTTCACCGTCGTACTGCCGAAAGCCCAATCTACTTCCCGCGGTATGTCCACTTTAACCAGCGGTGTTGGTGCAAATCGCTTCGGTGATGTTGGTATAGTGCTCCCTTGTCCAACTTCGGAAGGCAATGCAACCTTCTTGAATTTTATCGTTGTTTCATCTTTACCCAGAGCGATCTTATCCTGAACCGCCCTTACACCCCTTAAAAGGCTTTCTGGTGTTACCGGACAGCCCGGGATGAAGAAATCCACGGGTACTATCTCAGAAGGCCGTGTTATATTATAACTGTTCCAGAATATGCCGCCTCTTTGACCGCAGGCCCCTATTACATTCACAAATTTAGGATCGGGCATCTGCTCCCAGACGATTCGCAGTGCTCGTGCCATCTTCCTCGTTATCGTGCCCTCAACGATGATAAAATTAGCCTGCCGTGAAATACCCATGTTCAACGTACCCAACCGCTCGCCGTCAAACCCACTTGCAAAGGCATGTGCCAGTTCAACACCACAGCATGAAGTAACGAAATGGCAGGGCCATAGGCTCCACTTCGCGCTCCACCTCTTCACCGGCGAGAGTACACCGGTACGAAGGATGTGCATGTTCCTATCTTGCTCTTCTTTTTCCATCTTTGCTGTTTATCCCACTTATCTCCGTTTTATTTAAGCTTTTCAGAATTTATTTGTGTATATATCGCTGTGACGCCATCTCCTCGGATGCTTTAAAGCCCACATAGATCGCGGGAATAAGGAGCAGTAGTGATAGCAGTAACAGGGTAATGAAATTAGGCGCCATTGGATACGCCGAGAATACGAACAGGACTACAAGGATCGGCTCCGCAGCCATGAACATAAACATGTACCCGAAATATTGCATCGGCATCACGTACTTCTGATTTTTTAATGGTAGGTTGCCTGATTCCCATCTTGACTGCTTCACCTCTGAAGGATAGTACATTGGTAGGATTTTACTGATAATGAGGAGCGCAACATCCATGACTATGCAAATAGCAAACAGCACCCCAACTATCACCACGTTATCTATCATTTTTTTTCTTGTCCCCCTATAGTGCTATACCAACAGTATGTGCCATCGCCGCCATATGTGTAGAGAACCACTCTACCGGTACGAATAGAACAGTAACCATAATTAATATGACAGCCGCAACGCAAATGATATTAGTGAGATTGAGTTCCCAACTCACACCGAGTTCATTTGCCAGCCGGATATAATATGGAATAGAAATCGCGGAATTTATTACCACGATACCAACCAGCCAGAAGTATTCCATTTCAGCCAGAGATAAAAGGATAAATAATTTGCCCCAGAAGCCCATCAATGGCGGAATGCCGATGAACGAGAAAGCCAGTATGAACATCAAAAGTGAATAAGCACCTTTCTCTTTTATCGCATTGAAGAAACCTATTTTACCCGCGGCGTTTGAAAACAGCAGCAATAAACCCCCAGTCAGTGCAAGATACAGGTATTCGGGGTTAGCCACCACAACGAGACAGGTAAGCAGATAACCCATGTTTGCAACTGTAGAGTACCCGAGTACGCGTGCATGTTCCTTAGACGTCAATGCACCTATATTGCCTACGAACATAGATATAGCCGCGAGTACCGCCGTGAACAGCGATAGCGATGCAGTCATATCATTGGCTGTGGCAACCAGTATCCATAAAGCCGCAACAAAAGGCACTATCTTCGCAAGCGACGCGATAATAGAAATTGGTATTGGATCCGCACTTGCGAACACGTCAGGAACCCATTCATGGAACGGCGCAACACCTATTTCAAGGCACAACCCCAAAACAAGCATCACGTAACCAAGCACATAGAGATATTCGTTAAAGGCATTCGCCGTATAAACCAGTATAATTGCACCGACCAAGAACAGAACGGTAGCGAGTACCATAAACGTAATATACTTGACACCTACTTCCACATTTGCCCGACCGTCCCTGAGCATAACCAGGATATAAGTCGGTGCAGACACGAGCACAAGTGCGGCTAACACCATAGCAAAGTCGTTTGTTGTAAATATGTACATAGTTGCAAGCCCCATCAGACCCACCAACCCGTAGTCCACGCCTTTTATGCCCCCATCTAACGCGCAAAGCGACAGCAGGTTGATGACTGCTATTGCAAAGATGAATATCCCAAAATGGAATGGACAGGTAGTAAGCCCAATCAAAAGCGCAATTATTGCACCTATAAGCCCCAGTGCACGGAACTTAAAAGAGAATACTGCACTAAGCGTTAATATTACCACAGCCACAATCATCATCGTTAAATCCGTCGTCATAGCCCCATTCCCCCTATTGATGCTAATATTAAGATTAACAGCACAAAACCAATAGCTATTTTAACGTAGGTCGTAAGAAATCCCGTCTGTATAGCTCTGATAGCTCTTGAAATCGCTTTGAAGAAACCCGGTATCACTTTTGTGTTGAAAAAAAGCGTCTATCGCACGGTTACCATAATCCTGGACAAGATGAGCGATAAAGAAACCTATTTTCGGCACGATGTAATCATTGAGGAATGGAAGATACATTCGGTCATTGAAGAACACGCCGATATTCGATGAAAAAGCTTTTATCTGTGGTTTGTATACTGCTGCGACAAATACTACTAATATTGACATGCCCACTATAAGGGACAAGCTTTCAGTACCTGCATGGACAAAGTGTTGAGTCTCCTCGAATTTGAAAATAGCGTAAGTCAGCACAAAAAGCACCGCCACCATCAATGTGTATCCAAGTTTCATCAACCCTCCACCTTCCACATGCTCGTGCTCGGGTTTATCACCTTTTAGGAAGTTCAAACTGAGGAACTTTGCAATAACAGCAGCATAGACTAACGAGATAATTATTAAAAGCACGATAGGTAGGATCATGTCATTATGATGCCATAGATGTAGCTTGAGTTCGTCCATCATGGATTTTACCCAGTAAGCCCCGAAAGGTGGTATACCCACAAGGAATATCGAGGCAATGATAGTAACAATAAAGGCAGGTTTCATACGTTTCGCAAACTCGAAATTACCACATAAGAACCTGCTGTGTGTGGCATGAATCAAATGACCACTTACGAGGAATAAACTCGCTTTTGCAAATGCGTGTATCGCCATATACCAGAATGCTGCAAGCAAAGCCCAATTCATCCCTGCTATTTCTTCATGAATCCAGTAAGAAGTGGCACCCACTGCAAACATCAAGCCGATGCTCGACATCGTGGACGCCGCAAGCAGAACCTTACGTTCACGCATCCCGGTACCACAAAGCGCGCCATACAAGCCTGAGATCAACCCGACAAAGAGGACTAACAGATAAACTGGCTCAACTCCAGGCACATCATGCATGTGCCAAGGTTCAATATACCAAGTAAGTTTGAGGAACACAAATGCACCAGCGGCTACCATGGTCGCACTGTGCAAAAGCGCGCTAACCGTAGTTGGACCGGTCATCGCAGTCATAAGCCACTCGCTAAACGGAAACTGCGCTGACTTCGTAAACAGCCCCGTGAGGAATAGGAGCATAAGAATTATTGTCCCCGCAGCGCCGAGAGAGATAAAAAGCGTGTGCCAATCTATCTCAGAGATATTGAGAGTCGGAGATAACACCCAAATCGCAGCTATCGCAAGGAACATAGGTACATCACCAAACCTTATGGTGGATATAGCTCGCCACCCGCCAAAACTCGGTGCCCAGCTCATATCCAGTGGACCCACTTTTCGTCCCGCTTTACCCACGTATGCAATATCGTCATCGTCCCGGAACCAATGCCCGATTAGGCCCCACGAAGCCGCACCCAGACCTTCCCAGCCCACGAATAACAGGAACAGGTTATCGCTATAAACAACAAGTAGCATTGACGCTGTGAAGAGGTTAAAGCAGAACCAGTACCAGCTCGGTCGGTAGTCGCCTTTCATATAGTCCAGACCGTAAATAGCAATGAAGAACGCAATAACTGCTGTTATTACACCCATATAGCGGCTTAAATAATCGCACATAAACACGAAGTTTATGCCGAGGTCAGGAATCCACTCGTAAGAATATTGCCCGCTCATAGCGAAGAAGATATGAAGGCCCATCAATACCGAGATGAATATCCCGAATACCGAAAGGTAAGGCAGCTTCGACGTCCATTTATCGTCCTTGTACGCCAGGGCAATAGGAATACTACTAATAACAGGTGCCAGGAAGAGTAGCAGGAAAAATACCCAGTCGTTCATGGCATGACACCTCCTAACCCTAAGCCAGAAATTGCGTTAAGTCCCTCAATCAACGCTGTTGATAGCGGTGGGAACAATAGCAATACAGAAATGATACCGATTATGTACAATGGCAGATACAAATAGATACTTATCTCTAACCTCTTTGTGTCTTTCGGTTTACCATAGAATACTTTCTTTATCGTGTAGAACCCATACCAGACCGATAGAATAAACATGAATATTACGGCAATAAGAATCGGTAAGCTCGCCATACTAATGCCGAATGTATCTACAACACCTCTTAAAATAAAGAATTCTCCTAACATACCGATCGTTAGCATCCCACCAAGGTTCAGGAATCCGATGACAGCCGCATTTGAAATCGGCGGGATGGAATCGTGCAATCCACCCATCTTAGTGATGTCACGAAGACCGTGATGGGTTACTATAACACCTCCCGCGCTCGAAAACAAAATTGACTTACCGAAGGCATGAGACATATACTGGATGACCAACCCGATGAGCCCAAAAGGACCAAGACAGAGTGCTACCAACATATAACCCATCTGAGATACTGTTGAATACGCAAGCAGACGTTTGAAATCGGTCTGTTTGAATACTGCGAAGCCACCATAAATGCTCGAAATAATCGCGTAAATGAGTATGGGGATTCGATACTCTTCAATAAAAGAATAATCTATAAGCGCTACCCTCAGCAGGACGTATCCCGCAAGACCCACGGTTAAAGGGCTTAACAACGCACTGACCGGTGTAGGTGCCTCGGCATGTGCCCATGGCAGCCATATGTGCGGTCCCAATACGGGCAGTTCTATTATCATACCGAAGAAGATAAACGCCCATGCAATCATACTGACTGTACCACTTGCCATTAATACATCAAAAGCAAGCGAACTGTTATCGAATGCAAGTATAACGATACCTCCTAAGGTTAGAACACCGGCGACTGCGCACCAGAGCAGGTATAAGAGACCCACCCACTTCCGGTTTCCATAGCCGTAAGTGTAAATAAGAAGGAACGCCGTAATCAGCATGAGTTCCAGGAAGACATACAGAAGTACTAAGTTACCACTGTAAACCAGCCATAGCATCGAGGCTGCGTATAAGTCAAATATGAATATATATTTCCGGAATTCACGCTCCACGTTTAGCTCCATCTCCTCAAACCGGTGCGTCATATAAGGTAGTGCGTAAAGGGCAATCATCGCAGATACTATACAGATGGTAAGTCCAAACGCATGTGAAATCATATCAAACTGTAAGTAAAATTCACCGATTGGTGCTGAGAAAGTCATTAAGTGTATCTTCGCCGGACAACCATAGAACATACAACCGATTATAGCGAAGAATGGCAATAAAAACGTAATCGAAGACAGATACGTAGCGGCCTTAGGCTTCAGAAAAGGCGCTATGAACGCGGCTATTAACGGTAAAAGTAATAATACGAGCATGCTCATACGTTATCGCCCCCTATTGAGACACTACTTGTTAAGATGCTCTTCTTCCTCCTGTCGTGTATTACAATTGCAGCGGAGAGAACTAAAAGTTCGCCGCCACTCGCGAAGATGGTTAGTAGCGCAACACCAAACGCAGGATCCGGAAGCACAGAGAAAAGCGGTATAAGCGACATGAATACGGCACCAAACATGAGTTCCAGCGCTATAAGAAGTCGAACTATATCTTTACTTGAAACCGCGGTGAGGTAGCCCACGAGCAATATTACAATCGCGGTAATATATATTATGGATACCGTCATAAAATCTAGCGCGGGCATTTAGTTCTCACTCCTATAAATGTTTACCACCGATAACATCAATAATACAGCAAGTGAAATCATAAATAAAAGGAGTAACAGATATTCAGTCGTTATAAAGTTCTCGATACTGTACTTAAGAGAGTAATGAGTCGTAAGAGTCACAAACGCCGTATATACCGGGACATCCAGCACATATGTGTATATTGAATAACACAGAACAGCGGCGGTTACTACTATGGGAATAGCCCAGAATACAGAGAATTGGCGTTCCGGTCCATGCCGGTAAGTCGCTGCAATTGCTACGGTTACAATGCCAATCGCGCCTATAAAGACGAACACGATTAATATGAATACCGGCTCAATGGAAAAGAAGGCATATATGGTTGCGACCATGACTAACGTCAAGGTCATGTACATAGCCGCGTAAAAGTTATCCTTGGTAAGCAAGACACCTAATGTTGATAGCGCAGTGACACCCGCGAGGGCAACCAGCAACAGCATTTCTACATTCATCGAATACAAGGATTTGCTCACTCTATAAAAAGCCTTTCGTTTTTTTCCGGTCTCAATCTAAGGAAATAGGGGGGTGAACTATCGGTGAAGTGTAGTTGTAAAAACGGTTAACGCAGGAATAGAATGATATGGAGTCACCAGAGGGATTTAGAAATTGTTTATGTGCATTACTAGGAACGAATTTAATAAAAAAAAGCGTGATTGTAATACAGTAGCGATGCGCGAAACCGCCGCAACAATAAAATCTGGTGCGATTATTTCACTCACGGTTGTTTTGCATGCCTTCGCAGTTTTTACGTGTGCTCAGTCCTTTCTTTCTTGTATCTGCAATATTGCGGTTTTGCCGAGTACGCATAAATAAAAAAGCAAAGTATAATTGGACGCAGATAGTAAGCCATTTTTATTTACCGCTCCAATTATAAACAAAAGAGTGATTACCATGAAAGTATCCATGAGCATCGAACTGAAAGATATACCGGGCCAGTTAGTACTCGCATTGCAGCCCATATCGGACTTTGGAGGCAATATCCGCAGCGTAGTGCATCACCGCGATAAAAAGACACCTTCGGGCAGAATACCACTCCAACTGGTTCTTGAGATAGAGGATCGTAATTTGAGCGTATTAGTGGAAAGGTTAAAGGAACGGGGAGTGAACGTTGTAAGAATAGGAGAAGAGCGCCTGATGGATTCTATGGTCGTGCTGTTAATCGGGCATATAGTACATTCGGATATACGCGAGACGATAGACAGTATAGACAGCACAGGATTCGCAGAAGTAGTAGAACTGTCGCTCTCGATGCCCGGGGTGGACTTGAAATCCTCGGCTTCTGTCACGATCAGTGCGGTAGGAACAGAAGAGCTGAAGGACGCTTTAGCTATATTAGAAGCGGCAGCGGAGAAGAAAGGGATTATGGTTATCGCGTCTATTTAACCAGGAATGTAAAAAGATGAAGACTAAACAAAAGACGGTACGGATTTCGATAATCGGGTTTGGATACGTGGGCAACGGCGTGGCAGAAGTGATAAGACGAAAACGAGAGGCCATCGCGAGTAAATACGGCATAGACCTGAAAGTAGTAGGCATTGCAGACTTGAAAGGCGTGATCGCAGACGAGCAGGGCTTGAGCGAAGAAGCGATACAAGCACTAAAAGCCGGGAAGAATCAGGGAGATATGACCGGCCTGGAACTAATAAGAGACATAGAGCACGAGGTCATGGTAGAAACAACGCCCACGAATGTAGAAACAGGCGAGCCTGGCTTGACGCATATTATAACGGCATTGGACTCGGGCAGACATGTAGTAACATCGAATAAAGGGCCCATTGCGCGGGACTATCGAATGTTGATGGATCTCGCAGCGAAAAGAGGGCGCGAGCTGAAGTTTGAAGCGTCGGTAGGCGGTGCTATGCCGATAATTTCGCTGGTGCAGGATAATCTCGCAGGCAATGATGTAACGTCCATAAAGGGCATCTTGAATGGCACCTGCAACTATATTCTAACGCGGATGGCGGATGAGAATCTACCGTACGAGCATGTGTTAAAGGAAGCGCAGGAGATTGGAATCGCCGAGACCGACCCGACCAAAGATGTAGAAGGGGTAGATACCGCGGTGAAACTCGTTATCTTAGCTAATTCGGTTTTTGGTATGAATGCAACGTATAAAGACGTAACGGTGAAAGGCATCACAGAGATAACACTTGACGCATTGAAGCTGGCGGATGATGCAGGCTATGTAATAAAATTGATAGGCGATGTGGATAGCGATGGTCGGCTGGAAGTAGCACCGCGATTGGTACCAAAAGACGATCCACTGAATGTTTGTGGCACGCTGAATGTAGCAACAATAAAAACGGATTTGGCAGGTGAAATCACAGTCATCGGGAAGGGCGCGGGGCCGATAGAAGCGGCAAGCACGGTTTTATCGGATATAATAGGGCTTTATTCGTAAAGTTTTTGGAATCGGGTGCATCCCGAGCGTAGCAAAGAAAGAGAGTTTTGTCATCTGCTCATCATTTCCCACGTTCTTCACATCCCCATAACGTTTTTGCGGTCCTATAAATAGGTTATCCCCCACGTTCTCCTTTCTCGTATCAAATTAACAACTTCTAATGAGATTAAAGCAGAGGTATCAAAGACTAATTCCGGCATGAAACCATATTCAACGCTTCTTTTCGCCCCTTCCACCACAGCTCGGATCTTCCTTGCATTCTCAACACCGATTAGCTCAATCATATCATCAAAATCTATTTTCCTACTGGAAAGGTTCACACCATCGAGTACCTTTTCATTTTAAATATGGAAGGTTCACACCATCGAATACCTTAACTGCTATGAAGTGGCTATAAAACACATCACAGCAATAAGCGAGTTTTTATGTCACCTTTAGGATATAGCGATTTAAATACAGCATGCGAGTTTTGAAACCGTGATTTTTGCGATACTGATACTTGGCTGCTTCTATGATAGTTCTTTGGTGAAGTATCATGGAACATACACCAGAAGAGGAAGAACGAA
>QENJ01000089.1 GCA_013374505.1 Candidatus Methanophagaceae archaeon | reverse complement strand
CTTGCGGAAATGCTTGCAAGACATGCAAAACACAAAGTCAGAAGACATTATATAAAAATATTTCCTGTAAAACTATCAGCTAACCGTTTTTTTCCCGGCAGACAACCAACTTTAATCTAAAGGAACAGCCACCTTTTTTCTTCCATTTGGGCGACAAGATTTTTATCGTGGAACTACTAAGAAAAGAATACCCTGCCTCAATAGAACAATCAATAAATGATGCGGACGAAATTTGCAATCATGTTTTCGATTTACTTGGTTCTGGAAAGACAGAACTCGGAAAAGAAATTAATTGGCACTTAGATTTCAAAACCGGGTTCAGATGGAATCCCAAAGATTATTACCTCTGGAACAGAAAGCATGTTGATTGTTACTTAAAGAAAGGAATTCATGCAGATGTAAAAATCCCGTGGAAACTGAACAGATGCCAGCATTTTGTCACACTTGGAAAAGCATACTATAGTACACGGGTGATGAGAAATACGCAAAAGAATTTGTCAGTCAAATAGAGAATTGGATTGCACAGAACCCAATAGAACTTGGCGTGAATTGGGCTTGCACGATGGATGTTGCCATTCGCGCTGTAAATTGGATTTGGGGCTATTACTTCTTTTCTGGCTCAAGCTTAACACGAGAGTTCAAGATTAAAATGTTCAAATGTTTATTCCTGCATGGCAGGCACATACTAAATAATTTAGAATTTGGGCTGATACGAGGTAACCATTATCTCTCGGACATCGCAGGATTAGTCTATCTGGGAATCTTTTTTCAGGAAAGCAAAGAAGGCAAAAAATGGCTCGAGAAAGGTTTGTCTGCACTAAAAGAAGAGATGAAACTTCAAGTCAATGAAGACGGCGTGGATTTTGAAGGCTCAATTAGTTATCATCGGCTGGTAACAGAACTTTTTCTTTCTACTACGCTGCTGTGTCTCAAGAACGGTATAACCTTCCCTGAGGGGTATATGACTCATTTAGAAAAGATGATTGAGTTCGTAATGTATTATACAAAGCCAGACGGCACCGCTCCGCAGATTGGTGATAATGACGATGGCCGGCTGCATATACTCAGCAATTACGGTAATTGGAACCGGTTGGACCACCGGTATTTGCTTTCGGTTGGTGCTGTTATGTTTGAAAGGGTAGATTTTAAAGCAGCAGCGGGTGACTTTATGGAAGAAGCGTTTTGGCTGGTGGGTGCGGAAAGGTTAAATAGTTTTGAAACGTTATATGCCGATTAGTAATAGAAAGATTATTTTTATATCTACTTGTCCCCTGTTATTAGTGTGTGGGTGAGAACTTTGTATGTTCGCAAAGCGATTGAATTAAAAGAGGCGAAGGTGATAAGAAATGCCGGAAATTGTATTAAAAGCAAAAGTGGATGAATTTTTAGCGCATAGGGTTGAAAACCTTGTCAAACGTGGCGTGTTCAAGAATGAAGAGGCGTTCCTGAAAGGAGCGGTAAAAGAAATGGTGAGAAAGTATGAAATTGAGGAAGTAAATACGAAAATGGATGTTTTTGCACAGAAAATGGCAAAAAAGCATCCAAAGAGTTTATCCGAAGCAGTTTTAGAGGTTAGAATGGAAGAAGATGAACGCTTATAATCCTAAAGTTTGCATGGATACCTCTTCAATCGTCAAATGGTTTAAATTATTTTGTTTCTTCTGATGAACACCATTTCAAAAGGGATTTGAAAGCGCACATGGAAGAGAAAAGTGTGAGACTTTTAAGACTTTCAGAAGTAGAGAAAATTGAGAAGGTCATAGAACAAAAAGACCCAGAAGTTAAATGACGCTGCAACAATTAAGGAGTAAGGCTTTTCCTCAAGGTGGTTTTTATATCATGCGGCATGCCGATTTGTACATGGCTATTGATTGCGTTCCCGCAGACCCCAAATCACCTTCGGGGCATAAACATAACTCACGATTGAACTTTGAGCTTTTTGCAGGTGACAAAAGTTTTATTATTGATCCCGGTGCGTATGTCTATACTGCGGACAAGGAGATGCGGAACTTATTCCGAAGTACAAGATATCACAATACCGTGGTCGTGGATGGCGAGGAGCAGAACAGGTTCGAGGAGTATGAACTATTTGCCATGAATCTCGATGCTGCTGTCAAGGTGAATAGGTGGCTCGTAACAGAGAACTATGATCTTCTTGATGCTGAGCATAGCGGTTATTCACGATTGAATGTCGTTCACAGAAGGCTGATATACTTTAATAAAGAAGAAAAATATTGGGTAATAAGAGATATGTTGACTGGTGAAGGCACACACAAATTCGATTTGTATTTCCATTTTGCACCGATGGAAATAAATGAGAAAGATGAGCTGGTTATAGAAACCGGAAATAAAACCGGTGCAAATATCGCGATTGCGCCTTTAGAGACAGACGGGTTAAAGATGGCGATTGAAAACGGATGGGTGTCGTATAGCTATGGAAAGAAAGTAGAAGCGCCTATTGTTAAATACTCGAAAAAGGCAGAAGTACCTGTTGAGTTCGTTACGGCTATCTATTCAAGTGCATCAAAAGCCATCATAGATCCCGAGTTAGCACGTGAAGCCATAGAAATGGTAAAGCGATAAATAAATACCAGTTATTTATATACTGAAAAATCATATCACAAGTTGAAATCTGACGTGAGTCCAAAGCAAAGCAAAAAATGGAAAAAGTACCTTCATGGATGGAACGGCTACTTCTGCCTAAACTGAACGAAATAACTGGTGAGCTAAAAGCTATACATACTCGTATAGATGCAGTGGAGAAGGAAATCGTAAGCCTGAGAAATGAGACGATTGCCAAGTTTGAAGCGACAGATGCTAAAGTTGAAAGCCTTAGAAAAGAGACAAAAATGGAAATCGCGAGTCTGAGGAATGAGATGCTCGCGAAATTTGAAGCGACAGATGCTAAACTCGAAAGCTTTGGTAAAGAGACAAAGAGCGATATTGCAAGCCTAAGTAAAGAGACAAAGAGCGATATTGCAAGCCTTGGTAAAGAGACAAAGAGCGATATTGCAAGCCTTGGTAAAGAGACAAAGAGCGATATTGCAAGCCTAAGAAATGAAAATATCAGCCTGAGAAACGAGATGATGACTAAGTTTGACGCGGTGGATATTAAGTTCGCATCAGTGGAGTCGAATGTAACGAGCTTGAGAAACGAGATGATTTCCAGGTTCGAGGCGGTAGACGCGAAGTTCGAGAAGGTGGATGCTAGATTTAACGCTTTGGAAGTGCGAATTCCAGCAATAGAGAAGATACCAGAATTTGAAGCACGGCTTATTGAAGTCGAGAAGAAATTAGCTGCGGTATAGTTCGCGTTCCTACAACCACACACACAAAAGCGTCAGCTGGGCATGCATAAGCATAACTCAATTAAATATAAAATGAAACAAATATTCACAAAAAGCGGAAACATTGTAACAGAAGAAGTTCCTGCACCGGTATGCGGGGATAACGAAGTTCTGGTGTGTAATGCAAATTCGCTGATAAGTGCCGGTACAGAAACCATGTCTTTGCAAGGTGGTGGAAAAGGAATGGTAGGACTTGCGTCAATGGCACTAAAGAATCCAGACTTAGCACATAAAGCCATAGAAATGGTAAAACAAGACGGATTAAGTAAAACCATTAATGCTATCAAAGGACAAACAGGCAAAATGACTCCTTTGGGATACAGTAGCAGCGGTGTCGTATTGGAAAGTGGTAAAAATATTACAGATATTGCGGTTGGCGACAGAGTTGCATGTGCCGGTGCCGGCTATGCCTGTCACGCAGAAATCATTAGTGTTCCAAGGAACCTGGTATGCAAGATACCCGAAAATGTGGATTTTGACGAAGCCGCATTTACAACCGTAGGTGCGATTGCCATGCAGGGCATTCGTAGGGCACAAGTACAATTTGGCGATAATGTCGTGGTTATTGGCCTGGGCTTACTTGGTCAGATAGCCGCCCAAATTTTAAAAGCCGCCGGTGCTCATGTCATTGGCATAGACGTCATGAAAGAACGAGTGGAACTTGCAAAAGAATTAGGTGCCAATATATGTTTTACTGGCGGAAAAGATGTGGTTGATAACGTTTTGAAATACACGAATGGGCTTGGTGCCGATTCGGTAATCATTTATGCCGCGGCTAAAAGCAACGAACCGGTTAAACAAGCGATGGAAATGGCAAGAAAAAAAGGACGAGTTGTGGTTGTAGGTGCGGTAGGAATGGCGCTTGAAAGGGCGCCTTTTTACGAGAAAGAGCTGGATTTCCTTATTTCATGTTCTTATGGTCCCGGCAGGTATGATTCTTTATACGAGGAAAAGGGTGTGGATTATCCGATTGGATATGTAAGATGGACAGAAAACAGGAACATGCAGGAATTCCTGAATATGGTTTCGGAAAAGAAAGTGAATGTAAAACGATTGACAGACCATGTATTCCCGATTGAAGAAGCCGTAAAGGCGTATGAAATATTGAATACAGAAAAGAGACCAATTGGTATTCTGTTTAAATATAAAGAACAACCGAAAAAAGAATTGGTTAGAAAGGCGCAATTGAAACCTTCTGTAATTGGTACAGATAAAATAAACGTTGCTGTGATTGGTGCCGGTGGATTTGCTCAAGCATATCACCTACCAAATCTAAAGAAGATACCTTTTTATGACATCAAAGCAATTGTCACACGAACCGGGAGTAACGCAAAGAAGATGGCAGAAGAATACGGTGCTGAGTATTGCACTACAGACTATAAAGAAGTGCTACAAGATGCAAACATAAATATGGTTGTTATCGCAACCCGGCATAATTTGCATGCACCAATAATTATAGAAGCGGCAAATGCAGGAAAAGACATATTTGTCGAAAAACCGATTGCAATGAGCTATGAAGATTGCAAAAAAGTTTATGATTCTGTTATAGAGAATAAAATCAATTTAACAATTGGTTTTAACAGGCGGTTTGCTCCTTTAGCTCAAAAAGCGAAAAGGCTAGTTGAGAACAGAAAAAATCCTTTGATGATTACTTATAGAATAAATTCTGCAGGTATGAAGAAAGAGCATTGGATTAATGATCCCGTTGAAGGTGGTGGCGCAATTATAGGTGAAGGCTGTCATTTCTTCGATTTCTGCAACTGGATTGTTGGATTCAATCCTCTGCAAATATACGCAGATATGATCTCCTCGAATGACGAGTCAATGATGGATGTTAATAATGTTATAAGCACAATTAGATACGATGATGGCTCGGTGGCTTCTGTGATTTATACCACTATCGGTAACGAATCATATTCAAAAGAACAAATTGAAATTTTTGTTGATAGCGGTGTTATTGCAATAGATGATTTTAAAGAATTGATTGTTACAGGCTTAGAAGGAAAGAGTGAGAAATTGAAAAGAATCGAGAAGGGGCAGTTTGAGTTGATTAACGGATATGGGGAATTTTTGAAAGGGGGATCTAGAAATATAGATTTGCCTTCGGTTACGGATGGTGTAAAGGCGACAATCTGTTCGCTTAAAGTGCGTGATGCGTTAAAAACAGGGAAAAAACAGAAGTGGGTTTATGAAGAGCGATAGTTTCAAACCTGCAAAGAAGACAACAAAGATTACGGGATAATAACCTTCTGTATTTTATCTTTTTCGGCTGCTAAGAACCGTATCATAGCAGTAGTTAGACCCAACAGCGCTAAAGGCGATAATAGCTAGATAGTGACCCGTATTATTGACCAGACGCCGTAAGCATCTGCGCCCAAGGTTTTTGTTAAAATCGGGATTAGAATTAACCCACGGAGGTTCACGATGAGGGTCGTGATGCCCACGAGTCCCACGCGCTGTGCGAATAGTTTGTATTCTGGCATTTGTTATTTCCTACGATTTATAAGCAATATTTTATCTTTTCTAATCTTGCATATTTAAAATCCAAATCCCAAAAAAGAATCTCTAACAGCTTTTTAAGGTTTCCAAACTTTTATCCATCTCACGCTCTCAAAGTCGGTGTCGTTTGTCGCTATGTTCGTTATCCCATATACGTTTGCAAAAGAAGCGATATACGCATCGCTGGACAGTAATGAATACTCTCTCGAAATTTGAATAGCTTTTCTAAAAATGTTTGGCATATCCTCGAGGACGGTGAATTCAGACGCAAATATCTTGTCAATCTCCTGCCAACAAATATTCAAACTCGGAATTATGCTTTTATCATGTTTCAAAAGTTTTAAAACTTCTCTCGTGTTTCTTGCAAGTTCTTTTTTGATAACCTCTGCTATCATCAATCTATGTAACAACTCGTTCAGGACAATAGTAGGAACGTATCCTTTTATTTCATTAGATTCGACCCTTTGAAAAGCCTGTGTGCACGATTCTCCATATCCCGGATGATCTAAAGCAGAATAGACGAATATATTCGTATCAAACAGAACCTTCGCATTTGATGGAATAGAAGACAGTTTATAGAAGTTCATCGCTTTCTGCGATCTCCTCTATTAATTCCGCATTTTCGAGTTTTAAGGCTCCTCGGAAATCTTTGGCTAAAGATCCAGCTATAATTATCTCCACATTCACCCCTTCTTCCAAATCAAGCTTCTCCAAAGGTTTCAAAACTTCGTTCTCATATCTCGCCTTTACCCTTATCCCCATATCTATCACCAGGATTAAGTTGAATTTGATAGTATAAAAATATGTCACCATCACCACAGAAACTCATCATCGCATAAAGGAAGATCAAGCATGGCTATTGGGTTACCAAAGAAATTGTGACGATTATCTGCGCCCATATTCCATAACCCGATGCGCCTAAAGTCTTTGTTAAAATGGGGATCAAGATTAACCCACGGAGGTTTACAATTAAACTCGTGATGCCCACGAGTCCCACACGCTGTGCGAACAGTTTGTATTCAGGCATTTGTTGTTTTCCTATGAATTATAAGCGTACCCTTGCATTTCCACAGTTTTATTTTATTCTTGCGTTGAAATAATGCGAAGAAAGGTATGCACCATATCAAAATTGTGATTTTTTTGGATGCGTGCATATCAAGCCCTTTCAAAAGGATTTATAACCTTCAACCAAGGAATGCTTTTAAAATCCCCATCTTCTGTGTAAATGCAGAAAATATTGTTTTCCCTCATTGTTGCTGTCAATAGTGCATCCCAATAATGCACCTCATGCGTCATATTTATTTCAATCGCGGAAAGAATGGTACAGGCATCGTAATTTATGACAACCCAGTTTTGAAACTCGATAATATAAGCTATAATTCCCTTTGCCGTTTTCACAGGCACAGGATTTTCAATCTTCTTGGTTATGACGACATAAAACTCTGATAAAATTTGTAAAGAGATACTATACTTCTCCTTTAATCTCCAACATTCATCGATTACACGCTTGCATATTTCATGCTTCTTACCTTCACTTTCATCATATGCGTAGACCAGTATGTTTGTATCGATTAAACCAATCTCATCGCTCATGCAGCTCATCTCTTGTTTTATACAACTTTTTTCCGAAGTTAAATCCCTTATCCAATAGTTTTAGCTCTCTTTCCGCAATCTTTTCTTGCCTCTTCTCTTCTATCCATCTCAGCATCGCTTCTGTGACTGCTTTTGCCAAATATCCAGTTTCATCTCCGTGGGCAATGCTGGCAACCGCTCTAAACTCTTTTTCTATGTCGTCCTGAATATTTACGGTGATTGTTCCCATATTTTATAATTTAGATTCAACCTATATTCAAATGTTTTGGGATTAACAAAAAGTAAGTGTGCAGATCAAATACGACACGCTTAAAAATTTGATTGCGAAAGTAATCTTACGAATGTGATTGTGCCACTACCACCGAAAAAAGCAATTGCGAGTGGCCCTGGAAAAACAAAAAATATGGCTCTTCGCTGTTTTGTATGGGTAACTCAATATCCCTACTATCCGCTAGCAGATTACATGAGGCGCATGTTGAATGTCGAGCGTCCGTAGTTATCAAAATCCACAATAGCTCATAACCAAGAAATATCTCCGATAGGATAATCCCGAGTTTAGATTTTAACACCATGTAACCGCATAAACAAATTAGTCATAGTATATCGGTCGCTTGCAGTAAATTGGAGCGACCGATATACCTTTATGAACCGTTAACTACCTGCACACATGCAGTCGAATTAACTCACTGCCCGGCAGGATAAGTCCTATTTCTCTCGAAATTATCCGCTTAAAGTTTTCTTCCTCTTCGTTCCAGAAAACATCAATGCGGCTACCGGACTTATCCTGCCTCTCTTTGCTATAGTGAGGGCTTTAAATAATAGGACATTAAGTATAATTTTATGGAGTTGAAAGATGTTGATTTAAAAGAGTTAGAGAAGAGATACAAAAGAGAGAGGGACGGGAGGATAAAAGAACGTCTGCATTACCTTCTTTTATTGAAAGAAGGTTATGGGGACAGAGACATTGAAAAGATTTGCCACACGTCTAAAAGCAAAGTCTCTTTCTGGCATTGTAGATTTAAAGCAGAAGGTTTTGAGGGACTTCGAGACAAAAAGGGAAGGGGAAAGAAGCCTAAATTGAGCGAAGCGGATCTAATAAAGCTCGATTCAATTCTAGAAAAACCTTACCAGATGGAAAATGGCTATACGAGGGGCTGGCAAACAAAAGATGTGCAGGCTTTGATTAAGTCAAAATTTGGTGTTTTATACGGACCAAGGCATGTTCGCAGGATTATTTCAAATTTGGGGTATGTTCGTTTGATTCCAAGACCAAGACACAAACGCAGAAATCAAAAAAACGTAGACGTGTTCAAAGAGCAGTTTTAAAAAAACTCGAAAATTTGGATAAAGACATGGTGATAATTTGCTTGGATGAAGTTCATTTTACAATTGACGCGGACAGGCGTAAATGCTGGGCTCGTAAGGGGACAACACCCCTCGTGCACACAAACGGTTCAAAAGAGGCAATAAATGTGGGCGGCGCTCTAACTTGGCATGGAAAGTTCCATTACCAAGAAATGGATCGCCAAGTCAAAGAGGAAGTGCTAAAGTTCATAAAAAGGCTGCACAAGCGCTATAAGAAGGTGTTGTTCATCCTTGACCGAGCAACGTGGCATAAGAATAATCTCGTTATGGGATATTTCGAGGAGAACAAGGAGACCATTGATTACAAGTTTTTGCCAACAGGTGCGCCCGATCTCGACCCGGTTGAAGAATGCTGGCGTCAGATACGTGAAAAGAAAACCGCAAATACAGCTCATAATACGGTAAAAGAACTCAGGACATCGCTTAAATCATTCTGGAATAAACAACCTTTTAACCTAACTTTGTCCAATTATTTGTGTCCTTGACTATACAATACATCTTCTCATACTCACTGCCGAGCAATGCGAGGATTTTTCCATGAATCGGCCGTAAATTCAAGACCTTCACCATCTTGGAGCCAAGGTAAAGGAGGGTAATACCCTCAAATACCTGAAATACTCGTCTCATCGTTGGTTTCTTCGTTGGCTTTTTCTTTTGATCAGGTATTGTCTCGTTTTCGCTCTCCAGCGCTTCCCGCAACTTCTTCTCCGCTAAACTATAAACCACGAGCGCAAGTCCCATTACCATCACCATCGCAACTATCCTGCCCTCATTCTTCAGGAACATACTGTTGGCAAAGAAGAAAGGGTCCTTAAGGAACCTGAAGCCTCTTTCCGCATATTGCTGCTCCTTGTAAGCCTTAAGTGCTTCTTCATCACTGAGTTTCTCGCTGTCCAACTCGTTTGTAGCAACAATGAATTTGCCTTTTTTCAGCGTTTTCTTCTCTATTACGGATTTATCCTCTCCAAACTCCACTTTTATACGATATATTGTCAGAGTTGGTTCATCTTTTCTGGGTCTCCCCCGACCACCGTCTTTTTTCTTCCTCTTCGTCCTAACTTCTGTTGCGCTCATTTTGTGATACGTCCACCCCTTTTCCATCTCCTGTGCCGCTTTCTGTACATCTTCCAGGCAGTGAAACTCTTGATTGAAGAAATGCCATACATCCTTCTCCACCTGCTCTTTCTCCTTCTCTATCTTCATTTCCAGCGTTTTCGCCTCCCTCGCAGACGCTTTCTCTGAGAATACCACTACCCATCGCTGTTTCACACCGCCGTATTCCACCTCGGTACTGAAGAGGCGGTAACCATTGAGGGTGGTGCTATGCATCTTTTCCGTGTCTGAGTTTTCCAGCACTTCTTTTGCTTCTGATAACGTCTCCGGAACCCTTGTTATCCATGTATAGTCCTCAGAAATTTCTCCCAGATTCTTATCCGTATATACTGCACTGCCCCATACCCATATTTTGTCTTCGCCCCATTTCTCCTGCAATGACTGCCCATACTCTTTCACCATCTCCCTGAAATGGTTCTTGTCAGAAGTATTACCACTCAAAGCCTGTATAAAAACGGGTAAACTGTCAGACATGACCAGAGAGATAACAAACTGCTTCAAATCTGGTCTACGGTCCTTGGAATAACCATGTGTTATCTCTATCGGCACAGCATCCAGGTCACCTTCTTCATGCTTATACTCGCCTTGAAGGTTTATTGAAGTGGTGTCACCGTGAAGGAAGTGCCTTGAACACGCTCTATAAGCATTGGCTGTAATCTGTATGAATGCACTCTCAGGGCCATTCTCGCATAACTTATCTAAAGTCCGTCCCAAGACATCATCATTGAAATCGTCCGCCTTTAGCCCTGCCCTTATCAATAACTCCACTGGTTTTGTCGCCATGAACTATGGGAATAGATACAGGGGTCGGTCAACAAATCCTAGGGCGTTCAGGACCATGGCAACAACAGCCTCTCCGCAGGTCACCTTCTGGCGTGGATCCACGCCCACGACTCGGTCGATCTCGCCTGCTAAATCTATCTCTCTACATATCTGGGCTACTATACCAAGATGGCCCATGCTTTTACTGCTATATTCGGCTAAACTTGCTGTCACTCCTGCGTCTGCTTGTGTATTTGGATACATTGATACTCACATACTTCGATAAGAAGAAGCACCTATTTAAAGCTATTGGATAATGCCTTGGTATTTCCATAAATTTGATTTTGTAGATTTTTTTTATC
>QENJ01000073.1 GCA_013374505.1 Candidatus Methanophagaceae archaeon | reverse complement strand
AACTTCAGACCAGACTATCTGCACCTAAAAAAGGTGATTAAGGCGCTGAATAATCCCCCGGTCTTAGGTTTAACAGCCACCGCCACAACAACAGTTGAAACTGATATACCCGTTCAACTGGGCGTAAAATGTGACGTCTTTAACGACAGCTTCGATAGAAAGAACTTATTGTTTTCTGTTTTAACGTTGAAAAGCAACATAAGAAAAGAGGAATTCACCCGGGGCATCTTAGATAAGTTAAAAGGGTCTGTCATCGTATATGTAAATTTTACGAAGACCGCGGAGGAGTTAGCTAAATTTTTGAGGGCTAAGGGATTGGACGCAGCGTTTTATCACGGTCAAATGGAAAAAGAAACGCGGAAAAATGTTCAGAACGATTTTATGGTAGGGAAAACAAGAATTGTAGTTGCCACCGGCGCTTTCGGGATGGGCATAGATAAAGAAGACATAAGAGCGATAATCCATTTCAACTTGCCGAAATCAATAGAGGACTATTATCAAGAAGTGGGTCGTGCAGGACGGGACGGTAATATCGCCAACTGCATATTGCTTTATTCCGAACGAGACGAGCTAAAACTGAGGGAATTGATCAGGTATAACACGCCATCACGTAAACAAACAACGGCGGTACTTGAGTTCTTGATGAACAGCCGGGGCAGTACGATTTACGTAAATGTGAAGCGGTTGTCGAACGATTTGGGGCTTAATGAGGTACCAGTCAGGTTAATGCTGTACCATCTTGAGGAGAGAGACGTGATAAAAACGCAGTTCAAGATTTTCCGGCGTGCTAAGATACAGTTGAATGATGTGGACTTAGATGGCAGAACAGAGTTTGAAAGGATACTCAGCAGCGGATATTTTATAGCAGATACCTGGCAGGATTTGGAAGCTTTAAGTGCTGCAGTTGGGTTGTCAATCCAGAAGCTAAATTGGCTATTTCGCGATTTGAGTGCGGTGGGTAAGATAGAACTAGAGGAAAGGGATATTTGCATACCGCTAGAAATAAAACACGGTATAGCCGGAATTGATGTAGAGGACATTCAGGACATCTTCCTGGAATTGGAGTATAATGGTCTAAAGAAGATAGACCGAGTAGTAGAGTATGTAAATAGCGAAGAATGCCGGAGAAAGTTCATCCTGAATTACTTCGGCGAGGAGTACAATCGGATGTGTAACGCTTGTGACGTTTGCAACCCGTTTTTAAAACTAGAAGAGGGCATAAAAGTAATAGAACAGGAATTAGTGGATGAAGAAACAATAGAAGTGCTAAAAACTCTGCGGATAGCACCGGAAGAAGACGCGAAAATGCGAGTTCTAAAATCGGTTGTGTTGTTGAATGGGATACGGTATTCGTGGTTGATTTCGGTTTTGCTCGGTTACGAGTATCTATCCCTTAGAAGAGAAGGCTTGGATAAAGTTGAGTGCTATGGGCTGTTGAAGGGAAAGCTGAGTAAGGCGGAACTTGGCGGATTAATAAATAGCATGGTCGTGGAAGGCTTGTTACAGAAAACGATTGATACCGAGTTGTTTATAACGGAAAAGGGCGCGGAAGCTATCAATACGAGTGCCTCGCAGCAGGGCTTTGCGCGTGCCGATACGATAGATAAAGAAGAGAGGGGTTCCGAGGAAGCACGGGATAAATCCACCGAAATTGCTTTCGCTATTTTCGGGTTGATAAACGATCTGGACTTTCAGCTTGGTAGAACGTTTTTGGCAAAAGTATTAGTAGGCTCGAAATCAAAGCAGATTTTAAATCAGAATCTTCAAGAATCGAGTTACTACGGCATCTTAAAAGGTTATACGGCAGAAGAAGTGATTGCTTTTGTTGACCAGTTGGTGGATAAGGGGTATCTGGAGAAACGGCAAGGTGGTTCACGTTTCCCAAGGCCGCTCTTATATCTCACGGATAAGGCAGAACGGGCAATAGCAGAGCATGGAACTATCGGTTTAGAACTGCCCATAAGGACCGAGAGCGTAAAAGACGATGCTAAGACTTTAAGGGTATTTGAAGAGCTTAAGAAATGGCGTAAAGAAATTGCTGCCGCGCGAAATATCCCGCCTTATTGTGTTTTTCATGATAGCACATTGATAAGAGTAGCAAATGAATTACCGAAGGCGAAGAGAGATTTAGAAAGGGTTAAAGGGATAGGTAAGAAGAAGCTGGAAGCTTATAGTGATGCGATATTGGAAATTGTACGCGCTAACGTTGAAGATTAGGCGTTCGAGAGTACGCTAAGGTAGCCGAGTGATTTTGGGTGTCCGTATTGCAATTTCTTGCTGTGTAATTTGCAACGTGACCATTCATCGCACTTGCAGGATTTCTTCGGAACGGATATTACGTCCATTTGGAGGACCCGGATAATCCCAACATGGCATATGGCTTCGATACAACTCATGCTGGGGTAAGGGTGTATACCAAGTCCAGCGGGATTGTTAGGATTCAGCATAAGAGCAGAAACGTAGAGTAAGGGACAAGGGTAGTGAAATCGGTAAAAAAATGCGGGCGAAACTAAATATAAGTGCAATGGGTAGTGGAAGAGAGCCATAAGATATGGAAAACTGGCGGACTTTTCGTCCGCCATTTTATTTTTTTGCTGTGAATCAAAAACAGGCAAAAAGCGACTTCGAAATGAACTTATATTTGTGTTTATGTGTTCAAACAGCATTTCTTCGCATTTCTCTTTCTTGTTGTGTTGAAACGCGCATTCCAGGATAAACCGAACTGCTGCAAGAGAACGGTATTTGTTAATCGAAAGGCTATACGTTGCGTTCTGTAAGTTGTTCCATTTTCTGGAACGCTTGTTCCACCATTCTTTTATATGCTGTTCCAGCCGAGTGTTGTACGAGTGCTTTAACGCCGAAGGCGTAGCGCTCTTTAGGCGATGTTGTAAAAAGGATGATGACAAAAACACTGAATGAAATAATTAAACTCTGCGAAGCACTGAGCAATAGACACAGACTTCGCATAATAGCAGCACTATCAGAGAAGAAAGAGAAGAAGAAATACATTTCTGAGTTAGCTCGGGAGTTAGAAATATCTCGACCTCTTCTGTATCTGCACCTTCGGAAACTTGAAGAGGTGGGGCTATTGAAGGGGAAGACAGAGCTTGGAAAAGGTAGTAGAGCGAGGAAGTATTACGAGCTGTGTGACTTTTTGAACTTTGCCTGAACGGAAAGAAGATAAAAGAGATGCTGGAAAATGAAGAATAAAAAGAAAAAAAGGGAAGCAAAAGGCGGTGGTAAAGGATACCTCTACCAGTAGATATCATACCAGCCATCATAACTAAAGCCACCGTCGTATGCTCCTACGACTATCCTGTAATAACCGTTCTCTGGTATTATACAGGTACCGCTGTCTGGGAAATGGGCGTGTCCATCCTGGTCGTCATCAATTATGTAGTCAGCGTAAATGAGATCATCATCCCAGACACCTAAGAGGACACCAGTAGCAGTTGTTGGCGTGTGATCTATTGTTATTTCAACTCTCATGCCTTTACTCAGATAAACTCTATAGTCCTCATATGTACTTGGACCTAACTGCCCTCTTATACTACTCTGAACGTGTCCTCTCTCTATTATATCTCCTATATTGTCCTCTTTGTGTTCTACCAGTTTTAATTGTTTTCCACCTACGTCGATTGTTTTATCCCCCGCGGATGCCATAACTGGCGGCACTATCAAAACCGCCATCAGCATTATCGCTACTGTTGCCATTACAATTTGCTTTTTTATTTTTTGTATCACCTCCTATTTGTTTTGGGTATTTATATTGCGCCCCTCCTCGGCGCTCTGATGCACTTACCACAGTATCCAAAGGCAAATCCCTGTTTATATGCCAATATCCGTTGCAACGAAAAACTTTATCGTGTATGATCAATTGTCCTGAGGTGTGTCAGTATCTTTGGATGAACTTTTCCGTCATCTGTCTCAAAATAAAATATCACTTGTTCTGGATTTTCGCGTGTCCCCTTTATGATTTTACATGTTGCCACTCCCTCTGTGATTGTACCTAGTTCTCGCCATTCTGGTACTCGCCATTCGGTACCATCAAGCTCTGAACGTGCCCTCTCTCTATTATTCGTGGCTAGTTTTTCATTCATCAATGCAACATCACCCAATACATCATCTCTTAGCAGACACCCCTGCGCTTCATCCTCCACTGCAAAATCATCCGACTCGTCAATTAACCGCGTTGCATTTTTTAGAAGTCCTGATGTTTCTAATTTTACCGGTGTCGGAGCTTCACCCACTATTGTTAAATTTAAATCATCCGACTCGTCAATTATTACGATGTTACTATCCGTCTCTTTTATTTCATTTGCAAAGTTCTCTGAGTAAAGCATTTTTCCATCCGCTGAGTACACCGAGATACCACTTACCGCCCCTATTCCCCTATCTATGACTATTGCCTGATTAGACGTTCTAACAGGTACGGGTGCTCTATAATATTTGACCCGCGAACCGATCTCCCGTGCCCCTATTCCATTCCTCAGGGTAATATATGGCTGATTGGATGCTGTAACAGAGTTATCGGTTATATAATTGAGTCCCCGATAAGAAGAGTACTGCACTGAATCTCCATCCCTCACCGCGAATGCCATAACAGGCGGTGCTAACAAAAGAGTCATCAGCATTATCGCTACTGTTGCTATTGCAAGTTGTTTTTTCATTTTTATATCACCTCCTATTGGTTTGGGCATTTATAGGGCGCCCCCCTCGGCGCTCTGATGCACTTACCGCAGTACCCGAAGGCACTTCTACCATTCCTAGCATCTCCATTTTTTCCCGCCTTCTTTTTGCTCCCTCGCTTTCTATCGCACTGGTAGCAATGACTTAACGCAAAAGTTAGTTATATTGAACCTAGTATGTAAAACTTTCCTTCTGATAGTTAAAACTTACATATGTAAGAAAAAACTTACATATGTAAGAAAATTATGACAAAAACACTGACTGAAATAATAAAACTTTGCGGAACACTGAGCAATAGACACAGACTTCGCATAATAGCCGCACTATCAGAGAAGAAAGAGAAGAAAAAATACAGTTCTGAGTTAGCCTAGGAGTTAGAAATATCTCGACCTCATCTGTATCTGCACCTCCAGAAACTTGAAAGGGAGGGGATATTGAAGGGTAAGACAGAGCTTGGAAAAGGTAGTAGAGCGAGTAAGTATTACGAGCTGTGTGACTTTGAACTTTGCCTGAACGGGAAAAAGATAAGAGAGATGTTGGAAAATGAAGAAAAAAAAGAAAAAAAGGGGAAGCAAAAGGTGGTGGTAAAGGATACCTCTACCCAATGTAGAAATCTATACATCCGTCATAACTAAAACCATCTATCTATACATCCGTCATAACTAAAACCATCTTCTTGTGCTCCTACGATTATATAGTAATAACCGTCCTCTGGTATTGTGTACATACCTGAGCTGGAGGGGAAATATGCGTGTCCATCCTGGTTGTTATCTTCTAAATATACGCCGTTACTTAAGTCTTCATCCCAGATACCCAGGATGATACCAGTCGCATCTGTTGGCGTGTGATCTATTGATATTCTTACTCTTACGCCTTCACTCAGAGTATATCCATATCCATGAGCCTCATTTGGATCTAATTGCCCAAATATATCACGACGGATGTGAATAAATGCCTTTCCCCCGAATATACCTTCTATGTTGTTATCTTTGATTTCTACCACTTTTAATTGGTTTCCACCTACATTGATTGTCTTGTCACCCGCGGATGCCATAACTGGCGGCGCTATCAAAACCGCCATTAGCATTACCGCTACTGTTACCATTACAATTTGTTTTTTCATTTTTTTCATCACCTCCTATTGGTTTGGGTATTTATATAGCACCCCTCCTCGGCGCTCTGATGCTCTCTCTACACTACCCGAAAGCAAATCCCTGTTTATACGTCAATTGCCGTTGTCGTCATAACGAAGACCTCTTTTTGTGTAATCGCAGATAATCATTGAGAACCTCATACCTATGTTTTTCACATGTTTCAGTTAACCACATGTAACAGCGTCCCATTTTTTAGAAGTTCTGACGTTATTAATTTTACCGGTGCTGGGGCGTCTCCTATTAGTACAGAACCATCAGACTCACCAATTGCAAGGTTGCTCGTCTTAAATTTGCAACAATTGGGCATGCCTGTAGAGCCATTTTTCATCTCCGCTATTCTTTTTGCATAGTCCTCTGAAATAGTAAACACCCACAGTCTCACTCCATCAGCAGAGTACCGTGGAGTGTTCTCCTTCGGTTTTAACATTCCGTTATCCCGAAAAATTGAGTGATTGGACGTTATTTCATTACCCCTGACTATTGCCTGATTAGACGTTCTAACAGGTACGGGTGCTCTATAATAGTTGACCCGCGAACCGATCTCCCGCTCCCCTATTCCATTACTCAGGGTAATATATGGCTGATTGGATGCTGTAACAGAGTTATCGGTTATATAATTGAGTCCCCGATGAGAAGAGTACTGCACTGAATTTCCATCCTTCACCGCGGATGCCATAACTGGCGGCGCTATCAAAACCGCCATTAGCATTATCGCTACAATTGCTATTGCAAGTTGTTTTTTCATTTTTATATCACCTCCTATTGGTTTGGGTATTTATAGGGCACCCCCCTCGGCGCTCTGATGCACTTACCGCAGTACCCGACGGCACTTCTACCATTCCTAACATCTCCATTTCTTCCCGCCTTCTTTTTGCTACCCCTTTTATATCGCGATGGGTAGTAATGATTCACCGCGTACGTTATTCATTCTTAAACGTAATATATAAAACTTTCCTTCTGATAGTTAAAACTTACATATGTAAGAAAAAGCTTACATATGTAAGAAAATTATGACAAAAACACTGGCTGAAATAATAAAACTTTGCGGAACACTGAGCAATAGACACAGACTTCGCATAATAGCCGCACTATCAGAGAAGAAAGAGAAGAAGAAATACAGTTCTGAGTTAGCCCGGGAGTTAGAAATATCTCGACCTCTTCTGTATCTGCACCTTCGGAAACTCGAAGAGGTGGGGGTAGTGAAGGGTAAGACAGAGCTTGGAAAAGGTGACAGAGCGAGGGCGGTATTACGAGCTGTGTGACTTTGAACTTTGCCTGGACGGGAAAAAAATAAAAGAGATGCTGGAAAATGAAGAAAATAAAAAAGCAATAGTGCACTTAATCCGGATCCAGAGTAGTATCTTCTCGTGAAAATATGTGTAATCTGTGGTTAGCAAAGAAAGCACCCTTCGGGTGCAAATCAAATGTTAGCTACGGCTAAGCATGGGGTGGTTCCAATCTGATAATTTGCATCCAAAAACTTCGTTTTCTATCGGTGGACCCTTCCATAGCACATGAATGTCATTTTTCTTCCACGTGTATAAGAAGATGGACAATTTGGTGCCCATTTATTCGCTTTCGTAATAATGTCCTCGAATGTAACCTGCCTTATACTTCTCTGTAAATATCTGGAATATTTCCTTTTTGTTCTACGGCTGTAAGCACCGTAATGGCGTATCATTTTGAAATTCCGATCCGGAATGTGCTGAATCAATGCTCTAATGAACTCCCGCACCGCCATAGTCACGAAATGCCTCTTGCCCTCATGATCCTTGTACCAGAATGTGACCTTTTTCCCGTCATATCGGTGCAATCGTGTGTTTGCGACCGCAGGATGCCGGATGTATCTGGCTACATACCGTGCTATCTTTCGTTTGTTTGTAATTCTGGATTCTTCTGGGAGATATACGACAAAGCCCTTGTGATATTTCTTGAAAAGTTGGTCTATGTGCACCGCGAATCCACTAGTCTTAGGAAGTGCCGCTTTGAACTGGGTAAGTACCTGATATTGCCATGTTTTCCGCATAGCGTTGAAAGGGATGATTTTTTGGTGTATGAACCTGCCGCGTTTGTCGAATCCACCTTCGGTCACGAGTATATGGAGATGTGAATTGAAGTCCATACGCTTGGAAAATGGATGCAACACCACGATAGCGCCAGCCGTCAATTGTCCGTTTCTGTGCTTGTAGGAAATTGTGTCGTTGATCGCAGCAATTGCCGCATCCATCAAAACCTTGTGTAGAAAACGATTTCGCCTCACAATGGGCCAAAGAGCATCAGGAATCGTGAGCACCGCATGTCGGTGAGGTACATTGAATAGTGCGTTTCCGAGAGATTTTGCCCATTTGTCTGTGTGATTCTTGCCACAATTCGTGCAGATGCGACTGTTGCAGCCGAAATAGACTGTTTTCATGATGTTACAGTGTTCACACTCGTATGTGAAGAAGCCGCGACTCGCGTCCTTGCAGGACAGCATCTTGTTGACTTCGTTTATTTCAATATTGCGGAGGTTATCTTTTTCCGCAAGGTGAAATGCCGCCCAGTTGTGATTGTCCTCGAATATGTGTTTGACCGTTAGAGGGGCTGTAGTAGTAAGGCTACAGAGGAGAACGAGGAAGAGGCAGGTTCCAGGTGTGAAGATGTCTGCTGGGTGCATCAGTTATATCTACTGTTGGGTAGTGGTAATAACTGACACAGCGCGGGCGTGGTTTTTTTATAGTGCCTATACCACACTGACCTGAAAGAAACGCTAGAGCGCATAGGCTGGAGTACTTTCATCTCGGCGATAAAAAAAGGATTCGAGCAAAGCTCTGCCGGAGATGTGGTCGCACCTGCAAAGGTATACGTTAATACAGAAGTGTCGGATATGAGATGTATGCCGGCGTATCTACCGAAATATAACAACAAGTATTGCGGTGTGAAGATTGTTTCTACTGCGCCTGAGAACAAGAAACTCGGTTTGCCTACGGTATTCGGTGAATATCTGCTCCGAGATTCTGAGACACAGCAATTAATAGCTATAATGCAGGCAGAAGAGATGACTGCCTATAGAACCGGAGCTGCTACGGGCGTTGCAACCGAAGTGTTGTCGCGGACGGATTGCGAGACACTTGGTATAGTAGGCACGGGCAAACAAGCATATTCAGGCTAAGGCAATACTGACGGTAAGACCTTCGATTGACCGAATAAAAGCGTTTGATATTAGAGACCAACAAGCGATAGCGTTCAAAGAGAGTTATGAGAGAGAATTTGGTGTTGACATAGCGGTTGTCGGTCTGGAAGACGTGATGGGCTCCGATATCGTTACAACGCTAACTGCTGCTATGGAACCTTTCATCTCTTCGGATTTGATAAGACCAGGGACGCATCTTAACGGTGTAGGTGCCGATTCGAAAACGAAGATAGAATTCGAGCCGGAAGTGCTAAAAAAAACTAAGATTGTCATTGATGATTTAGCGCAGTGCGTGCACTCGGGTGAGGTTTACCAGGGATTGGAAAAAGGATTAGTGGCTAAAGCGTATTTGATCCCGCTGGGTGATGTGTTGCTCGGTAAAGCAAGGGGCAGGACGAGCGTTGATGATATAACGTTCTTCAAGTCAACGGGCGTTGCATTTGAGGATTTGATCACGGCGATATTGGTTTTTGAGAATCTTGTTTTATATACTCACAGCTATTGATTGTTATCAGACATAGCACAGATGAAAGGCCAATTCACGGGTAGGATAGAGGCGTAAAAGTAGCAGGGGCTAAAAGGAAGAAAAATGAATAAACAGAAAAAGGGATTGGCAATCGGTCTTGAGCCTGCTGGTACTATTTGTTGTAATCGCAACGTTTGCAACGCAGGCATCAACACCGCCTGCTGTTACCCACTTCGGCGTTGAGGATACAAGGGGATACAAAGATACGCATGTATTGATACCCGTGAATATTACAAATGTGCAGAATGGACCAATTCCTGCGGTAGTATTTAACGTATTATACGATAACAGCGTCTTAAACGTCGTGGATGTTCAAGTGGTGCTCTTACTTCAAATTGGAAAGATCCGTCTTATTGTAACTATGAGTGGGGCACCCGGGTCGCGTTAGTTTATGATGCAAACAATAAGCAGCCGATACTAAACGGTTCGAGTGGTTCGGTGGTAATGCTAAACTGCATCGTTAATGGTGGTTCTGGTGACAACACGAGCGAGCTGAATTTTTTTGATGTGCAACTGGCGGAAGGCGAACACTATATCAAGTAGGAACAGCACCTGCGAAGAACGGTACGTTTGGGGTGTTACATTAAGGGTTAATAACGGGGCGCGGGTAACGTACCTTAATAGTGGGCTAGGTGGAGTAGCTGTTAGCCTAACAGCACAGGATTCGGGTGTAGTTCCGAGGATTACAGCTACAAACGAAACGGGTTATTACAAGTTCACAAATGTTGAGGTCGGGAATTACTGCTTGGACTTCTCAAAGTCAAATTATAATGATAAATCAACGATGCTGACTGTACAATCTGGATAACAAAAACGGTAAACGTTGAACTTAAGAAGGAGTAGTGATTTAACCGCTAACGGTAGGTGGAAAGGCTCACACCATCGAATACCTTTTCATTTTAAATATGGAAGGTTCACACCATCGAATACCTTAACTGCTATGAAGTAGCTATAAAACACATCACAGCAATAAGCGAGTTTTTATGTCACCTTTAGGAAATAGCGATTTAAGTACAGCATGCGAGTTTTGAAACCGTAATTTTTGCGATACTGATACTTGGCTGCTTCTATGATAGTTCTTTAGTGAAGTATCATGGAACATACACCAGAAGAGGAAGAACGAATTAATGCAGTTCTGAGGTATCTTGAAGGGGAGCGGCAAGTTGATATATACAGAAGTCTGGGGGAGGAGATCTAAGTTTTGGTTCAACAAACTCTCTAATTTCAGATAATTTCTTTTTATGTATAAATACTTACCAACGTATATTATTTGATGGCTTTTCGTGTACTTCCAGAACTATTGGTCACCCATCCCCAGATAAAAATTGTGAATCTGCACAAAAAATCGATTACCCGATGAAACCCGCATGCAGAAAGATGCAATCGTGCAAACTAGACAGTAATTTGCTTCAAGATGCTTAGTGTGAAAGAGAAATGGCATCCAGGATGTTTATCTTCTCCCTCATCTTCGCGACAAAGCTGTTTATGCTTTCGATATGCCCGTAATATGCTTCTTTTGTCTTTTTCACGTTAAACTCTAGCTCAAATCCATCCTCATTGAAATACATGATTGCAT
>QENJ01000072.1 GCA_013374505.1 Candidatus Methanophagaceae archaeon | reverse complement strand
TACACGGGGATAACTTACGAGAGATTGAAGAAAGCGGGAGGAATTCAGTGGCCCTGTCCCTCAGAAGACCATCCTGGAACCGATACAATGTTCGCAGACGGTAAGTTCAAGACACCTGATGGTCTCGGACATTTCCAGGTCGTGGAGCATAAACCGCCAGCAGAACCAGTAGATGATGAGTATCCTTACGCATTAGCAACCGGTAGGGTTCTGTTCCAGTATCATACAGGGGTAATGTCGAGGAGGACAGAGAGATTGAATTACGAAGTCCTATCAGCGTTTGCAGAACTAAATCCGGAAGATGCGAAAAAAGAGGGAATAGCGGATGGAGAAGAAGTAATAGTGAAGTCAAGACGAGGCGAGATAAGACCTGCTGCAAAAGTAACAGAAGAGGTACCAAAAGGCATGCTTTTCATACCCTGGCATTTCGCTGAGTGTGCGGCAAATGTTTTAACAGGACCTTCTGCAGGGCCACCATCGAAGATGCCCGAGTATAAATACGTTGCTGTAAAGATAGAGAAAGGAGGGAAATAGAAATGGCAAAAGGCGATATGTATCTTGCTCAAGCATCTGATAAGGAGATATTGAAACAAGGAGAATCCGGGGGAGCAGTAACGGCTTTGCTTAAGTTCGCTCTTGACAGTGGAGTTGTGGATGCGGTACTGGGAGTGAAGAAGAGAGATGGAAACAACAGATACGATGCCGTCTTGGATTTGATTACCGACCCAGAGAAGGTAATAGACTGTGCAGGCTCTTTGCATTGTGTGTCTCTGAACATTGCAAGGAATGTAAAAGAATATTTAGACGGTGCGAAGCAGATGAAGATAGCAGTGCCCTGTAAACCCTGTGATGCTCGCGCGATAATAGAGATAGCCAAGAGAAAACAGATAAATAGGGACAACCTACTTTTAATTGGGCTGAATTGCACAGGAACCTTACCCCCAGTGGTTGCAAAGGAGATGCTAATCGGCGAGTACGATGTAAACCCAAATGAAGTGGTAATGGAAGATATAGAAGGCGGAGAACTTATTATCTCACTTGCTGATGGAACAAAAATAGCGAAGGTCCTGTTAGAACTGGAGAAGAAGGGCTATGGGAGGAGGGACAATTGCAGGCGCTGTAATGTCAATATACCAACGATGGCAGACATTGCATGTGGAAAATGGGGCGTGAAAGAAGGCGAGAAGAAGACATTCACTGAGGTTTGCTCGGACAAAGGCGCGGAATTCATTGACAATGCGATAAAAACCGGTGTCATCAAAGTAGAACCGCCGGGTGAAGATGCGATAACGGAGAGGAAACGGAAGGACCGAGAAGCGATTGAACTGTCAAACAAGTGCGAGGCTGAGGACTTGAAAGAGCTGAGAGGGTTTAATCTTGATGATAGACTAGCATACTGGCTGCATATGTTTGACCGATGTATAAAATGCTTCTCATGCCGAGATGCATGTCCGATATGCTATTGCAAGAAATGTTTCCTCGAGCCGGACAGAGGCTATGTAAAGGGAGGCGAAGTGCCTCCGGACAGGATGTTCCATCTTACCAGGCTTGCACATGATGGAGACTCATGCGTTAATTGTGGACAGTGCCAGGATGCTTGCCCGGCGGAGATTCCACTGACGAGGTTGTATCTCATGTTGAACATTAAACTCAGCCCGATGTTCGATTACGTCTCGGGGATGGATGTTGAGCAGAAACCACCGTTGATAGCGGCAAAAGACGAAGAGGCTTCGATAGACGATATAGATATTTTCTTGGTGAAAGGCGAAGCGAGTGAGGTAGTGCCACAGCAATAAAGTGGTAAACTCACCTTTCTTTTTTATGTGGAACTAAATAAAATGAAACTGGGAATAATAGCAGATACCCATGATAATCTCGCGGCAATAGAAAAAGCAGTGGAACTTTTTAGGCACGAGGGCATAGAACTATTGGTCCACGCGGGCGATTTCGTAGCGCCGTTCACCGAGAAGCCATTCAGAACGCTAAAAGTACCACTGATAGGAATATTTGGCAATAATGACGGCGATAAGCTGCTATTACGGGAGATGTATAGAGAAAAAGGGGTAGGGGAGATCCACGAAGATCCTCATGAGTTCGAACTCGGCACGAAGAAGGTAATTGTGACGCACAGACCGATGATAGTGGATGCTTTAGCGGTATCGGGCAGTTATGATGTGGTGATATATGGGCACACGCATAAAGCGGAGGTAGCGAAGAGGGGCAATACATTGGTTATAAATCCCGGAGAGTGTTGTGGCTACGTCACGGGTAGAAAGACAGTGGCAATACTCGATTTAGAAACGGAAGAATCAAGAATCGTGGAATTGTAACTGCCTGCGGGAGCGGAAAAAAATACGGTTGCACGCAAAAAAAAAACGATAGATTAATCGTTTCTTTGGTCAACTTTTTTTTTCCAAGAATGGTTGGCACGAAAAAACAGCAAATTATTTATAATGTAAATGGTAAGGCATTTAGTAAAAGGTAAATCAAAATAAAGGAGGTATGTTATGGGAACCTTATATGAAGACATAATAGATTGTGGCGGAGAAATTTTTGGCGAGGAACACTTGGCAACACTCAGGGAGTGCGTTCAATGCGGTAAGTGCACAGGGGGCTGTCCATCGGGTAGGAATACGGCGTTAAGGACGAGGAAGTTAATGCAAATGGCTCTGTTGGATATGCGCGAGGAGATTTTTAACTCCCCAGAACTGTGGTTCTGCTCAACTTGTTATACCTGTTATGAGCGATGCCCGAAGGGTGTAAAGGTGACAGATGTAATAAGAACGATAAGGAACTTAGCGGCGAAGGAGGGGCACATGTCTGTTCCACACAGGATGATAGGCGTGTATGTGATGAAAACAGGGCATGCCGTGCCAATTGGTCCGGACCAGATGAAGTTACGAGAAGCGGTAGGTCTCGACTCGCAGCCGCCGACCGCGCAGAAACACAAAGATCAACTGGAACAGGTGCAGGCAATATTCAAAGCGACACACTACGATGCGATGATTGATTTCGATTGGGGCACGATGACTTTAAAAGGGATGGATAAAGGAGGAAAGAAATGAGCGAAGAATCGAAGACATATGCTTATTTCCTCGGGTGTATCACACCGAACAGGTATCCGGGGATAGAATCGGCGACGAAGAAGATACTAAAAGAGTTTGGGGTAGAGACGGAGGAGATGATTGGTGCTTCATGCTGTCCAGCGCCGGGAGTTTTTGGGTCATTTGACATGCACACGTGGCTGCCGGTAGCTGCGCGGAATCTCGCTATTGCAGAAGAGATGGATCTGGATATAGTGGTGACATGTAATGGTTGTTACGGGTCACTTCAGGAAGCCGACCATTTACTTAGAGGGAATCCAAAGTTAAAAGAGGAGACCAATAAGATATTAGGTGAATTCGGTAGAGAATTTAAAGGGACAACGAAGGTGAACCATTCAATCGTGGTACTTCATGACGTTATCGGTCTGGATAGGCTAAAGGAGAAGATAACGAAACCGATGAACGACGTGAATGTAGCGGTACATTACGGCTGTCACTTCCTTAAGCCGAGTGAGGTAAGGGGGCATGGCTCTTCTGAAACGCCTTATATCCTGGAGGACCTTATGCAAGTAACAGGTGCGAAGACGCCAGAATACAAGGACAAATTGATGTGCTGTGGTGCGGGCGGCGGAAACCGAACTGCAGACGCCGTTCAATCTCTGGAATGGATGCGTCAGAAGCTGGTGAGTGCGATAGAAGCGGGCTGTGATTGCATGGTTCATCCCTGTGCGTTCTGTCACTTACAGCTAGATCGAGGGCAAGAGGAGATGGAAAAGGCTTATGGCATATTTTTAAATTTCCCTATTCTCTTCGCCACGCAATTCATCGGGCTCGCAATGGGCATGAGTGAAAAAGAAGTGGGTCTGGATCAACAAGTAACTAAAATGCCAGACAAGTTACTAAAATAGAAAAGAAAAAATAGAAAAGAAAAAAAATATTTCTTTTTTATTTATTTTTATTTTTTATATCTACTACCACAGCTTTGTAGGCTGGGGCAAAACCGCTTTGAACTGACCTTTTTTCTGTCTCAGGGCACGAAGATCCTTTTCCTTTTCTGTTATTTTATTTATTATCTCGTTCTTCTGCTCCTTTTCCGATGCCGCTTTTAGTTCGCCCACTAAATCGCCTATTTCCTTGGTCACAGCCACTATCTCCTCATCTTTTTCCTTTATTAATTCATCAGGTACTACACCCATTTTGTCACCTCTATCTTATTTAATACAGGATTGGATTACCCCTGTATTTATATTTTTCTATTTTTGCCTTCTTTCCTTCCTTTCGATCTATCCTTTCAACACTATCTCTATATGAACATCTTTTGGTATTGGTATGCGCATAAGTTGTCGCAGAGCTCTTTCATCAGCTTCCAGATCTATCAGCCTCTTATGTATGCGCATCTCCCAATGATCCCACGTTGGCGAACCTTCACCATCCGGACTTTTTCTGCATGGAACCTTCAGCTTCCTTGTAGGAAGAGGAATTGGCCCTGCTATTCTAACTCCCGTGGTCTCTGCTATCTTCTTCACCTGTTCACAGATACCATCCAACTGTTTATGATCCACACTCGATAGTTTTATCCGTGCCTTTTGGTTAATCATTCCCTCTTCCTTTTCTCTTTAGTTTCTTACTCTGTTACTAACTACGCTTTCGGTTTTACGTCCATTACCATGCCCGCAGCAACTGTCTGCCCCATGTCTCGTATTGCAAACCGTCCCAACTGTGGTATCTCCTTCACACACTCGATAACCAGAGGCCTTGTCGGCTTCACCTTTATTATAGCCGCATCGCCTGCTTTTATGAAGTCCGGGTTCTCTTCCAACGTTGCCCCTGTCTTCGGGTCTAACTTCTTCGAAATCTCTATTAGCGTGCATGCAACCTGAGCGGTGTGGCAGTGGAAAACTGGTGTATATCCCACAGTAATTGCACTGGGATGCTGAAGTACCACTATCTGTGCCGTAAACTCCTCGGCAACCGTTGGTGGTTTGTCCACATGCCCACATACATCCCCTCGCCTTATATCCGTCCTGCCTACCCCTCGAACATTCCAGCCGATATTGTCTCCTGGTATTGCTTCATCAATCTCTTCGTGGTGCATCTCTATTGTTTTCACCTCTCCTGTAATGGCTGTAGGATTGAAGATGACTTTATCTCCTTTCTTCATCCGTCCCGTCTCTACTCGGCCTACGGGTACTGTGCCCGCACCTGTGATTGTGTACACGTCCTGCACTGGTATCCTGAGCGGTAGCGTAACCGGCTTATCCGGCACTTCCATCAGGTCTAACGCAGCTAAAAACGTGGGGCCCTTGAACCACGTCATTTTTTCGCTGGGTTTTGTTATATTCTCGCCTTCATATGCGGAAACGGGCACGAAGGTCAGATGTTCTTCCTTGTAGCCTACAGTACCCAAAAGTGCTAGAAGGCTTTTCTTCAACTCAACAAAACTCTTCTCATCGTAACTCACACGGTCCATCTTGTTTACAGCTATGATCAATTGAGTCACACCCAAAGTTCGGGATAAGAATACATGCTCCTTCGTCTGCTCTTTTATCCCATCCTTCGCGTCTACTACAAGTACCGCAGCATCGGCCTGTGATGTTCCGGTGATCATGTTCTTCACGAAATCGCGATGGCCTGGACAATCCACAATCGTATAGTAATACTTATCAGTATCTAATCTCTGATGCGCAACGTCTATGGTAATACCTCTCTCTCTTTCATCTTTCAATGAGTCCATTACCCATGCAAACTCGAATGTCGCTTTTCCCAACTCCTCTGCTTTTTTCTTGTATTCCTCTACCAGGTGTGGATCTATCGCCCCTGCATCCATCAGTAATCGTCCCAAAAGTGTTGACTTGCCGTGGTCTATATGGCCAATCATTGCCAGATTCATGTGTTCTTTCTCTACCATTTTCTCTTCTTCTCCTATTTTTCCTTCTAACTTACAACCTACTATTAGAATATGTCGTTTATATTTTTATTTGTTTCTATCCTATTCTAATATTATTCATCATGTTCCCATTTAAAACTTTCTCCGCATAACGAATATGAAACCAAAATCCGACTGCATCGCTTGTTTGATAGAACGAACGAAATATGAGTGTGATCTAGCACTTGATAACGACCAGGATAAGCTAATTGTACTGAAGGAGGTTATTGCATTTCTTTTGGAACATCTGGACGAAGAAAGAAGGTCGCCTGCATTTTTTGGTACAGAGCGAGAGAGAATACTAAGGCGGTGTAGTGGGTCGGAAGATCCCCACGAGGCACTAAAAATGCGGAGCAACGAAGTGGCAAAAGCGTTACTCCCGGATGCGTATGATTTTTACGCAACAGCCGCGAACAAAGTAGAAGCGTAGATGCGAATAGCAGCGGCGGCGAATTCGATGGAATATGGCGTAAAAGGGTATTCATTTGACGATGAAGTATTTAAAGATAAGTTCGAGCATACGCTAAATGAGAAACTTAATTGGGATGCTGATTTGGTGATGCGGGCGCTAAAAGCACGAGATAAGATTTTATATTTGACGGATAACGCCGGGGAAGTCTTTTTTGATGCGTTTGTGATAGAAAAGTTGATAGAATGCGGTAAAGAGGTAGTAGTATCGCCAAAGAGCGGCCCTGTTCTGAACGATGCCACAGTAAAGGACCTGAGAGAAGCGGCTTCTTCTATACACCATCCAAATTCTGGGTTGTGGGAAAAGATAAAGGTAGTTCCAAGCGGCGCGTGCATCGGTGTATCATTAGAAGAGGCGGGTGAAGAGTTCCTGGATGTGTTCCGCGATGATCGCTATTTGGTGATAGCGAAGGGGATGGGGAACTACGAAGCGATTTCTGAGTTCGAGGCGGAGCCCGAGTTTGGGTTGATAGGCCGGTTAATATACGTGTTAAGAGCGAAATGTGTACCGATAGCGAGTGACATAGGGGTACTTAAGGGAGAACTCGTGGCTAAATTCGTGTAGTGAAGCGAAATGAAAAACCGAGAAGATATTAGTTTCTCCGTGGCTGAGAACAAATACCGAGTAGCGTTAAGAGATTTTCTTGTGAGTGCCGATGCCCAGAAGATAGAGCAGGAGATAAACGAACAGGATTACTATCCTCGAGAGTTCTACGGTAAGCTTGGAACTGCAGGATTCTTAGCGCAGGTCTTACCGATAGAGTATGACGGTAGCGGAAGCTTAACCTGTGAAGCGATATTGGCAGAGGAACTGGGTGCTGCTTGTGTGCCGCTTGCGTGGATACATTCCACGTCTTCTTATGTGTACGCTACAATTGCCCGATATGGTACCGAGACGCAGAGGAAGAAGTACCTGCCGGCGATGAAGAGCGGGGCAAAAGTAGGTGCGATTGCCATAACAGAACCCGAAGCGGGGAGCGATGTGATGCGTATGGCGACGAAAGCCGCGCTGAAAGATGACGAATACGTGATAACCGGCGAGAAACGGAATATTACTAACGGTAGTAAAGCGGATTTGGTTTTAGTTTGGGCGATAACGAATCCGGAAGTTGACCCTGCAAGTGGGCTGAGCGTATTTATTGTAGAACCCGGCACGGGATTTGAAGTGGTGGAGGATTATAAATTGCTGGGCGGCTTCCCGGGAACGGTAAATTCGCATCTCAAGTTTAATAATATGAGTGTACCTGTGGAGAACTTGCTTGGCTATGAGAACGAGGGCGCGAAGATATTGTTCGATGAACTTGCCATTGAGCGGGCGTTATATGCGGCGATGCTGGTTGGCGAAGCAAGACCTGTAATTGAGCTCGCGGTAAGATATTCGATGGTGCGGGAGCAGTTTGGCACAAAATTAAGCAGGTTCGAGGCTGTAAGTTTTAAAGTTGCGGATATGGCGACTAAGTTAGAAGCAGCTAAGTTGATGGTTTATCATACGGCACGGCTGATTGATGCGGGGTTTAATGCTGAGAAGGAATCGGCGATGGCGAAACTACTCGCTTCGGAAGCGTTCTACGAGGTAGCGAATAACACGGTGCAGATACTGGGTGGTCGTGGGGTTACCGACGAATATCCCGCGGAATGGGCGTTCCGGATGGCGCGACTCTCGATGATTCCTGCGGGTACGAACGAGATAATGCGATTTATTGTGCAGCGGGAGGTGTACAAAGGGTATAAAGACAATAAAAGTGGAGGGCTGGTATAAGCTCTTCTTTCATAATACCCTTACCCTCATTACAGTGTATTTATCTTGCTATTTAACTTTAACTGCTAAAACGTGCAATGTGTAGCTCCCTCCGATAGACGAGAACGAGCATGCTTAAGTGATAGACATGAAGAAAAGAGAAAACCCCAAACCCCTTTATCACGACACAAATCTACAAATCATCTTTGCAGTAACGTTGATTGCGGTTCTTGGTGTGTCAAGTATCTCGCCGGCATTCTATGATATAGAACAAGTTTTTTCAGAGCGAGCGGTGCTCCTGCTCATTGTGGTGTTCACGATTCCGGGTGTTCTTTTAACCCCTGTTTTAGGTGTGCTTGCAGACCGACTCGGCAGGAAAAAAAGTATTGGTACCTTCGTTACTGCTATTTGGTATCGCCGGTGGCGCCTGCGCATTTGCGCGTGATCTCAACATCCTTCTAACGCTACGCTTCTTGCAGGGCATAGGTGCCGCGGCTTTGTGCTCGCTAAACGCCACGGTTATTGGTGACCTCTATTCCGGTAACCGGCTTGCGACCGCTATGGGCTACAACGCCAGCGTCATCAATATTGCAGTACCAAGTTACTTCCTCATCGGTGGCGCACTGGCGTCCTTAGCTTGGTACTATCCCTTTGCACTATCCGTAATTGCAGTCCCTGTGGGACTCCTCGTTTTGACTTCTCTTAAGAGTCCTGAGCCAAAAAATCATGATGACTTCAAGCAGTATCTGAGCAGTGCCGTTCAGAGCATAAAGAACCGGCAAGTCCTCGTACTCTTCTCTGCTACACTCTTTACTTTCATCATTATGTACGGTGCATACATCACCACTTTTCCGCTCTTACTCGGCGACAAATTCCAGGCCTCGCCTTTTGTCATCGGGATTATCCTGTCCAGTGTGTGCTTGACCACCACGGTAACATCTTCTCAATTCGGTAAATTAACGAAGCGCTACTCCGAGAAGACGCTCATAAAAAGCGTTTTTATCATTTATGCCATCGCATTATTCATCATCCCTTTCGTACGCAGCATCTGGCTATTTATAGTTCCAACAGCAATTCTCGGTTTCGCTCAAGGCGTGAACACGCCAAGTATTCAAACTCTTTTAGCTCGACTTGCACCTATGGAGCATCGTGCTGCCTTTATGTCGCTAAACGGGATGACGCTTCGATTAGGGCAAACTATAGGACCTCTGTTATCAGGTGCAATCTACCTCATATGGGGCTTTGAAGGCACTTTCTTCGTCAGTGCGGGTTTATCGGTTGCAATGTTTATTCTGGTGCTGGTGCTGTTGAAGTAATCGTATTTTTTTGGTGTACGTCCCGTTTTTACCAGGACACAATATTCGTTCTCAGACGTTTGTAATAACCTTCAATAAAATAGCGCCTGTTTCGTTGTACCCGCCTAAAAAGCGTTCTCACAACCAATTTGGCTTTCGCGTCCAAAAATTACTGTGCTGCACCAATTTCCGAAGCAGAAAGCGAAGTGTAGCAAGCAGAAGTCAAAACTGACAAAGTGACTGCTCTGGCAACACGGATATAAAAGGGGATGAAGGCGAAACGCGAAGGGGGGATCGGAACTAAGCGAACACAGATTAATATGCAGGTAGTTCCGGATACCACTACTTTCGAAAGGGAAACTGCGTAGATATTCGTTTATTTTCGTAAACGAGCGGTTTCAGGTCTTTTGGTAGGGTGTCTTTCGGTTCTGAACTACCCCTGTTCGGGGGTACGGGATACCGAAAAGCTTTTAAGTAGTAACCTTTTGAGGTATAAGTGATAAAAATGGCTGAACTACCATTAGCGGTTGTAATCCGCATGATAAAGAGTGCAGGGGCAGAGCGAGTAAGTGAAGATGCAGGTGAGGCATTGAGGGTAGTGTTAGAAGCGAAGGCAGAAGAAGTAGCGAAGAAAGCGATAAGTCTCGCCAATCATGCCAAGCGGAAGACACTGAAAAAAGAAGACATAGCAGAAGCTATAAAAGAGCTTTAATGGCTTTAAGGGGTTTGATTAAACCCCCTTTTTTATTTTTTACTTTAACTTATACTATATCGCCACGCAGGTGAATATCTGATAATACAGATAAGCAGTAAACCCGTTCGGAGTAACGACAAAAACAGCGGGCGTTTCGCCATACTCCAGACTTATTTCAGCACTAATACCTCGGACGTCCTCTCGGCTAAGCCGGTAACGTTCCGCCAAATCCCGCGATGTTAAACACAATTTTGGCACCTCATGAATCGAGTGCACAGCCAGACCCGTCTCCTCCAGGCAGGTTTCCAACTCTTTAGCCGTTGGATACCATTTATCAATCCGCATCCGTTGATAAAGTAAGTTCAAACGCTGTGCATCTATTTGATGCTCAAAACAAGCTGTTTGATGCACGAAAAATTCACCGGGCTCCATTTGTGCACGTAAATGTCTGAGGAAAGGCAGTAAACCGGTGTAGCCAAAGTAATGGAGCACGGAACGCATAACAAACAACAACGGGCGGTTTTTTGTCTCGAACAGATCACGTGTAACCTCGGTAACAGAAGTACGAATGGCTAAAATACGACTGTCAGTATCCACGGCAAGCTGGCGTTTTGATATATCAACATTTATGAACCGCACTCCTGGATATTGACCGTGCTTAAGCAACTCTTGTAGAACAAATCCCGTGCCACCTCCAAGGTCTACTACAACAGCAGGAGGTGGAGATGAGAGTGCAATAGCATTCTTGAGCGTTTTTATCAACGGCATCGCAACTTCGGGATTAGCAAAGTAGCCTTTATGTACGGTGCGCCAACGCGACCCGTGGATTCCGAGTTCTCTATCTATTTTTTGCATCATTGGTAAAAGGCTAATTTCCCTCAGCAGTTGTCGAGATCAATGAACTTAGCCAATCCCTTGTCCATGTTTATAAAAGATCGGACGGCATGCCTTACCGCTTGACTCCTATTTTCAAACGCACCCCTTTCAACCAACGCATCCAAATAGTCCAAACTCGACGTTTCTAGCCATATCGTGACATGCTCCTTCCGCTCTTGCGCCTTTTTCGTTCTCATATATGTAGCCTAATGTAGCCCCACCCTTTTTATACTTTCATGCCTTTGCTATAATATCCAATAGTTTTTTTTGGATGTGCCGCGGGGGGGAAGGCAAAGGGA
>QENJ01000088.1:4944-11540 GCA_013374505.1 Candidatus Methanophagaceae archaeon | reverse complement strand
ATCTCGACACCGTCTATTTTTTCTGTTCGTATATGTGCTTCCCACGACTGTACGCCAAATCCGAGATCGCACTCCGCTCCGGTATCTGCATAGAACCATGCAACTGCGGTAGAATTCAGGTCAACATGTTCGCCTGAGCCAGTTCTCGAACCTTTGTGCATTAAGTTATTCCTCACATGTGTCAGACCATCGTTCGCGATTGGTGTACCGGTGGCATTAGGTTCGGATGTAAGATACCAGGTCTGAGTGTTCGTAGTTTCGAGCGTGACATTGAAGTTGAAATTCCCGCCAGTACTGACATCTTCCGAAGTTACTGCATAATCCACAGTCTTTGACTGATTCCCGTCTGGATTTGTAACTTTTACCCTCAAAACATCGCTCGCATTCAAATCGGTGCCATTGGCAAGCACGAGCTGATAAAAATGCGAAGTCGGGACAGTGTCGGCATTTTCGCTCATACTCGTATCCAGATTCGTTATCTGAACCGTAGAGCCGTTGCAGGGATTACTATCCGAGTCAAATACATAGCCACAGATTACAAACGGTGTTGACTGTGCTACCGCTGGTGCGACTCCCATTGTGCATACTATTATAATACCGCACACAATACTCATCAGATTCTTATTCATTTTTTCGATACCTCCCTTTTTCGTTTGTTTCCATCTTCTTATCTCCTATTTTTGAGGGATAGTTTTCTTACCCCCTCATCTCCTGCGGGATTTACACCACGCAAGGGTCATATTTTCCATTGCCTTCCCGCTTTTATCTTTAGCCTTCTCATCGCGAAAAACACGATTAAAATAATAATAATATCGGTACTAATAAAACCATTTTCGTTTTTTCCCTGTATAAATATTAATAACTGAAAACACTAAATATATAAACGAATAAAAAAATACACATCTTAAAATTGTTTTGATATTAAATGAATGATTAAAACATATTCTAAGCACTATTTAATAGAAAACTGAAGCCAAGTACGAAAATACGCTGATCAAAAGCGGTAAAACGGATAAACGATGTTTATTAGTGAATATCTAACTCATGTTAAAAAAGGAAGTGGTTAGTTTCCCTTGACTACCGCGAAAACGTTTCTTGGAACTGTTTCACGGTCACATTACTTTTGCAATATGGCTTTATCAACCTCTACATCATCACATCCCAACATTTTCTCGCTGGTTCCATACAAGCCAATAAGAACCCGCTTCCTGTATCATTCCTGAAAATTCCTGGAAGTCCGACGGTTTCAGCAGATAACTGTTGGCGTAATTATCATATGCCTGCGCCTCATCCTCTTTATTTTGGGAAGATGTAATTACAACAACCGGGATACTCTTCAACTTCGCGGAGTTTTTTATTTTCTTCAGCACTTCCTGACCATCGCGTTTTGGCAGCCGCAAATCGAGAATGATCAAATCCGGGCGAGGGCTTTTCTCTTTATCCTCGTATTTTCTATGATGGAACAGAAAATCCAGCGCTTCTTCGCCATCGGCAACCCAGAAAATTTTCTGGGGCACTTCTACCCCTTCAAGCGCTCGCGTTATGAGCTTGGCATGCCCTTCGTCATCCTCCACAAGCAAAATTATTGTCGTTTTACTCGTCTCTTTTGAACCCATCAACGCAGCTCTTATTCATACCCCTATATATGAGTTTCTGTTTTTTCATGATATGGCGGGTATCCGGAACTCTCACGTGGTTCGTGATAGCCGAATATGCCCGGAGTGTGGTAAGCGGTACAGTGATCAATGGGCACTCAGCAGTAATTAGCATCATAGCCGTACTACCAGGACCTCTCCTGGTAAATTACGGTCTATGCTTGGCGAATACGAACGCTATAGAACACGCTATACCTCCAAATACGAATAGTTATATGCCGGGATTGATCTATGTATGGTTGTAAAAAGAGCGAGATATAAAGACTAATAAAGCTAAATATAATACGTAAATGCAATGATCCGCACCGAGAAGCTAAGTAAAACATACCGTATGGGCGAGGTAGAAGTACAAGCACTGCAAGACGTGAGCTTAGAGATAAAAGGCGGGGAATTCGTTGCTATAATCGGACCATCCGGCTCGGGTAAATCCACACTCCTCAATATGATTGGCTGCTTGGACAAACCCACGAGCGGTGCTGTTTTCATAGATGGTACTGACACCGGTTCGTTAACCGAAAACGCGCTTGCTGAGATAAGAAGGGAGAAAATAGGGTTCATATTCCAGCAGTTTAATCTAATACATACATTAAATGCGTTAGAAAATGTTGCACTGCCCATGTTCTTCGCGGGTGTTGCGCGAGAAACGAGGCTGAAGAAAGCGGAGACGCTACTTGTTAAAGTTGGACTTGAGAAACGCATGTACCATAAACCGTCAGAGTTGAGTGGCGGGCAGCAGCAGCGGGTGGCGATTGCTCGGGCACTTGCCAACGATCCGGGAATAATCGTCGGTGATGAACCAACAGGAAACGTGGATACCGAAGCGGGAGATGCAATAATGAATATATTAGAAGGTTTGAATGGCGAAGGACGTACGATAATCGTAGTGACGCACGATGCCGAGATTGCAGCACGTGCCGGTAGAACAAAGCGGATGCGAGACGGTAAACTACTCGAATGAATATGTATGGTGCATCATCCTGCACAGCGAACTGATAGCTTTCGTGGCAATCACACTTATTATTGCAACTATTCTACTTTTATTCCTAATTTTCTCGCTATCTCTTTATATCTTACACGTAAAGTCACTTCGGTAACGCCGGTAGCTTCGGATACATCTTTTTGCGTCTTCCTATCGCCACATAAGATGGCTGCTATGTAAATCGCCGATGCTGCTATGCCCGTAGGACCTCTTCCACTTGTTATATCCTTTTCTAACGCCTTTTTTATTATCTCACTCGCCCGTTCCTCTACATGCCGCTTCAAGTTCAATTTCTCACAAAATCTACTCACGTATTCCAGAGGCGAGGTCGGTGCAAGCCTCATCCCAAGCTTGGTTGTCAATAACTTGCTGGTCTTTATTATATCCTTCTTTCCCACTCTCGTTACCGTTTCTATCTCATCCAGCGTTCTTGGCACATTGTGTTTACGACACGCCATGTACATAGACGCAGCCAGTATCTTCTCGATTGAACGACCATGTATCAAATCTTTCTCCCACGCTTCACGGTATATTTCCATACTACTCGCTCTCGCATCTTCTGGTATAGAAAGCAATGAAGACAACCGTTCAATCTCAGATTGTGCAACTAAACGCTGCCGCCCAACAGACGCACTCAATTTTTTCCTGCGTTGAAGTTCACTAAGTCGTTGTAACTGCACCCTATTGAGAGATAACTCTTTGTCCACTTTATCTACTACTGCTTCCTTATCCGCTACGTCTTTTTGCATTTTTTAACACCTCATAGTACGAAAATTTCGTTATTCACGATTTTTCTTAGTTGTTTCTCCTTTACACTTTTAAACGTCTTCACGCTAACGTAAGGTCGGTTTACAGGTCCAAAGACGTCGTAAACTTTTCCTATTTTCCTTTTATCATTCGTGATGACGATGGAATTGACTATTTGCTCTGGTTTCATCTTTTTACCCCGTACAATCAATTTATTATCCACTAGGTGAAGCACCGTGCCTATCGTCCTCGTACCTTGTGCATTTCCTTTTCTTTTCATCGCTAATAATAAAGATGTTAGCTGAGTATATAAAGTTTACGGATTTTTTATATGCACCACCTGCAATATCAGTAGTATGTCTGTATCATTATTTGAACTGTACAATTTATTACCGAGGACAAACTGCAAGAAGTGTGGAACGGTCTGTATGGGCTTTGCTGCTAAACTGATTTCAGGAGAAGCTAAGCCGGAAGACTGCCCTTTGCTCTTAGAACCCACGTATAATGATAATTTAGAAACTTTGAAGAATCTACTCCTCCCGTTTACGGAAAAAGGACTCACAGGGTTGATAATATCAGATGAAAACTGTATGGGTTGTGGAATATGTGTTGTAGTATGCGAAGAGAACAGGATGAACGAGGAGGTAATATATGGAAAAGGGGGCAGGCATAAAGACGTACAAGTTTTAAGAATAGAATGCGGAAAAGTGAGGCTTGTGGATGCAAAGAAGTGTAAGAGAGCTTTTGAACCACCAGAGTTTTGTAGGGCTTGTGTTGACCATTGCCCCACAAATGCAATAGAACTGGTGTCTTAGAATAGATGAATGTAATCCACGAAGAGAGAAAAGTGCGTTAAACACTAATTCATTTATATAGTAACACCATAGTAATCTGATTATGCACATGATGCGTAACAGGCAGAAAGTCTTAACATTATTAATAGCGATATTTGCGATTTCGATGCTATTTATTGCAACAGTTACTAATGCAAATGCGGCTGAGGTCGTAGTCACACGTACGTCATCCACGACAAATCCTGCTTCTGATTCTACATTCGAGGTTAGGTTGGACTTGGCAGGACTCCCAATAGGAGGAGTCATAGAAACTATTTCCCCTGATTTCGTGTTTGTCAGTACTCAGCATCCGCAAGAACAAACCAATGTATCGTCATCAGGACAGGAACTTGCATTTGTCGTGGTCAACGAAACTGCGATAGTGTATGTAGTACGAGCACCGTCCGAAGGAATAGACGGAACAATTAGCGGATTGTGGTATGACGCTTTAAGCATGACAAAAGGCGATATTGGAAGTACGAGCGTTTCTGTAAACGCAGTACAAGCACCCACACCATCTCCTGCAACTCCGGACTTCAATCTGGTATCTACACTTGCAGGGTTACTTGCAGTCGTGTATATACTTGCAATCCGCAGAAAAGGGCACTGGGGTGACGGGCAGTGAACAAGAAGGTATGGCTAATAGTTTCTGGACTGTCATCTGTGTTACTCGTGCTTGCAACTACAATACCTGCTTTTGCATATGATGTAGACGACCTCTTAAGCAAGTGTGAAATCGCGCCGGCACCGGAACCTGCTGTAATGGTGTACAATTACGAACTCAGCCCGGAGACGTTAATGCCCGGCGATGTGGGTGTACTCACAGTTACAGTTAAGAATATGCAGGAAAAGCCGATAGAGACAGATATAGATATAAAAACAAGCGAATATCACGGCCCCACAACAGATATTGACACCGAGACAAGGTACACAATGGACGCATACATAAAAGAAGCTTATATCGTGGAGAAACAGTTCAAAATTTACAATAAGTATATCTCTGCCGGTGTGATAGGACCCGATAAAAAAGTAGACCTCGAATTTAAAATTCAGGCACCCGGTGCAGAAGGCATATACATGCTAAAATTCGTTGCCGACATTGAGGATATGAACAGAAAAAGAAGCAAAGGGATTCGATATTTCATTCCCGTACAGGTCAGCGGTACTGTAAACTTGATACCACAGGACGTATCACAGAACGAGGTGCGGTTGGAGGTAATAAACGAATGCCTGTCAGAGGTTAACAGCGTTTATGTTACGGCTTTAAATGTAACCGGGGCAGAAGTTCAGCCGGAAAAAGTATATGTCGGTAGGATAAACGCAGGCGAGTCGGTTATTGTGGTATTCACGGTCATAAACGCAGAACTAAATGCAGAAGCGTGCAGTGCAGTATTTAAAGCGAGTTTTAAGCATGGTGTAAATAAGCACGAATCTAATCAGGTATGCGTGGCGATACCGTATTCTGCTGAGTTATTGGAAGAGCAACCGGAAACTGCTTTTGCGCCTATTCCCGTATCTCACACTTCGACTTCTGCCCCTAGTTCAACACCGAAATCGGAATTATCGGGATTTGGTGCGGTGTTAGCATTTGGCGGGCTGCTTATAGCGGGATTAGTATATCTAAGTAGGAGGAAAAGATGAAGCAAGCGGAAAGACTAAGAAGAAAGAAGATAGTGGTGGCACGGGAATTACGCAAAGTCGCTTGCTTGTTAACGGTTTTTGTGCTGACAGCAGTTGTGCTGACTTCTATTCCTGCTACAGCCGTGAATAACGACAATACTGTATCGAAGACGGAGGTCGTAGATGCAATCATGGCACACATGAAAGCAACGTATATGGGCGAAGACGTGCAGCATCCTGATAAGGAAGAACTTCGTAGAGTTGCTTGCCTTTATTATTACCACGGCCGGTATCCCCGAACAATAGAGAGTGCGACCGGAGATCCTGTAACGATATATCAGCCATTGGAGAAGATAGTAGTGCTGAATGCCGGTGTAGCAGAAGCGATTCGCGCTCTTGGCGCTAAAGACCGAATAGTTGGCGTTAGTGACTTGATAGCAAAACAAACAGTTTTCTTTCCTGAAATAAGTACTAAAGAGATAGTTGGTGGCTGGAGGGAGATTGACCCGGAGCTGGTGCTGCATTTAGAGGCAGATTCGGTATTTGCATACGGTAACTGGCCGGGTCCCGAATATATAGAGGATAAACTACCGGACTCCGTAACTGTCATCCGTATGGACATCTACAAGCCCGAAACACTTAGAGCCGAAATGGTGAAGCTGGGATATTTGCTGGACGAAGAGGATAACGCATCAGAGTATGTCGCATGGCATTAACGTCTCCGGGCTGAGTTCGTAATTGTACACCATTACAGCAGGTTCC
>QENJ01000088.1:0-4934 GCA_013374505.1 Candidatus Methanophagaceae archaeon | reverse complement strand
TGATAAGTACGTGGATGCGATAGAAGAGCGGGTATCGAAGATGGCTGAGGACGATAACCCCGGAGTATTCATGTATAAGAGTGTGATTGAGTCTACGAACGAGCGAAAGGCATATACAACGCAATCCGGTGGAATAAGCACACTTTGTGAGATGGCAGGTGGGCAAAACATAGCAGAAGGGTTTGAGGTTGCATACCCCACAGTAGACGTGGAATGGATTTTAGATCAGAATCCGGAAGTAATGGTAGGGCTCTCAGAGAGTGGCGGTCGCGGCGGTTATGAGACGGATGATGAATCAGGGTTGACGGAAGAGTATGAAAGTCTAATAGAACTACCGGGGTTGGGTAATGTCACGGCGGTGACTGACGAGCGTGTATATGTGATAGATAGTAATGTCCCATTTGGTCCCGGGTATCCGATTGGTCTTGCATATATGGCAAAATGGTTCAATCCAGACGAATTTGATGATTTAGACCCGCAAGCGATTCATCAGGAATACGTGGATAAAATCTGTGGCATTGACCTTGACGTGACGAAGCGGGGCGTGTTTGTGTATCCCGAGCTTGAGAACTACTACTAAACAAGTTGCAAAGAAAGAAGCAGTTCAGGACGGATAGAGGAACTCGACAACACCAGTAATAATACCAAAAGTTTTATTCTTACGTTTCGTGCTACTGGTAGAGCGGAAAATAACGAAAGTCATATTATGATAAAACGTATCCTCTTTATTATTGCTCAAGTTGAGTGATAATTACCCGGTAAAAAATGCAGGGTAAAAAGCGCAAAGATAAGAAAGGCGATGCGCCGAGGAGGGGCGCTATATAAATACCCAAACAAAAGGAGGTGAAAAGAAAAGATGAAAAGAGAAAAAATAACGGCTATTCTCCTGGCTGGGTTAGTTCTTGCAAGTGCTGTCGGGATAGCGAGTGCACATTTCACAATGATCTTCCCCAGCGATAGCGAAGATACCATATGGGATGTGACGCCAGAAGATTACATAGCAGAGCGCGGAGAGACAAAGACGGTGTATATCATGTGGGGACATCCTTACGAGCACATATCGTTTGATATGGCATCAGTACCGGAAGTCTCGGTCACGAAACCAGACGGTACGGTTGAGCAACTAACGGCAGAACAGATCTCCGTGGATAGCATGGATGAAGACGGAAATCTCGGTACCTTTGTAGCGTACAAAGCTTCGTTCATTGTTGATCAAAAGGGCGATTCCGTGGTCGCAGTGAATTATGAAGACGAAGGCGAGAATCTGATAGACTGCACAAAAGCTGTCATCCACTGTGGTGTAGAAGCGTGGGAAGGTTGGGATGCCGAGGTTGGACAGAAGACCGAGATTCTTCCTTACATGCGACCTTATGGCATGGAAGAAGGTTTTGTATTCGCGGGACAGGCAATGTACGATGGTAAGCCACTTGCAGGTGCACCGGTAGAGATTGAGATATACCACACTCTGGACGATGGTAAAGAGATCGTAGGAACAGCCGAGGAGATGTTCCCGTATGACCCACCGATGGTGTTCACAAGGCTTGCCAAGTCCAATGACAAGGGTGAGTTTGTGTACACGCTTGACGAGCCGGGGATATGGTTTGTCGGCGCGACTATGGAACCTGAGACTGGACGTAACGTCCGGGGTGTGTTCATAGTTCCAACGATTGATGCGTTTCCACCGAAAGCAGCGGCTACTACTGTGAATACCGAAGAGCTAAAGACACGTATAAAGGCCGTGGAAGAGAAAGTGGCAACAGCAAAGGAAGCATCTGCTGCGGAAGGAGCACCCGGATTTGGCGTTATACCCGCAATTCTTGGGTTGTTAATCGTGGTATACCTGATAAAAAGGAAAGAGAGGTAAGCAATAAAGAACATGGTACATATATCAGATGGAATATTATCTCTGCCTGTATTGGCAGCGGGATGGGCAATCACAATTGCATTGCTTGCAGTGGCGATCTGGTGGAGCAATAAGAAGGGTAATTTAGAGGATGAGATACCGAAGTTATCGGTGATGACCGCAGCATTCTTTGTCGCTTCTCTCATCCATATACCCGTAGGACCGACAAGCGCGCATTTTATACTCAATGGATTAGTGGGTGTAATACTAGGGATATTCGCCTTTCCCGCCATTTTTATCGGGGTTGTGCTTCAGACTGTTCTTTTTCAGCATGGCGGCATAACCACCATCGGAGTGAACTCGGCGAACATAGGGATTCCTGCACTGATTGCTTATTGTATATTCAAGTGGGGGAATAAAGTTGGTATGACATTAATGAGAAAGGATCTATCCGTCTGGATATTTGGTGCTCTCGCAGGTGGTGTGGCGGTATTTCTGGCTGTGATTTTTACTGCGTTTTCGCTCATTCTATCAAGTAAAGAGGCTTTTTTTGCCATTGCTATTGCACTTACTATCGCGCACATCCCCATAATAATAATAGAAGCGATAGTTACTGGTTCTATCGTGGTGTTTCTGCTAAAAGTAAAACCCGAGCTAATAGGGGGATTAGGAGATGATAAGAAATGAACTGTAAAAAAATGGTTGGTATTTTTGCGATATTCGTAGTGCTATCGTGTTTGTGCACAAGCGTAGTGAGTGCTCATCGCTTGCATATAGAATCTACGCTGAGTGAACTAGAAATAGAAGCGTACTTCGGTGGTGGAGCTCCGGTCCAGGATGCCGAGGTGACGGTGTATGACAAAGGAGGTAAATTGTATATAGAAGGCACGACAGATGAAGAAGGTAAGTTCAGGTTTCCACCAAAGATAGGTATGGAGGAGTATAAAGTGGTCGTGAATGCGACACACATGCCAGGTCATAAAGGGGAAACCACGATTAACTTAAGTCAGGTAAGTGCTGGTGCTGACGGTGCGGGGACAGAAATGCCGCTATATTCTAATATTATCGCAGGCTTTGGGTATTTAATAGGAATTGCGGGTTTTGCAATGGCATATGTGTACTGGAAGCGAAATAAGAAGGAGAGCTAGGTATTTGTATAGCAACAAGAAAAGGGGGTTAGTGGGGGTTTACGCTCTATAATCGCCAATCTGGTGCAGAAAATACGAGTCCAAATATTGGTCTCTCGTGTAAATCTGCGTAATCTTGTGGTTAACTAAACAAGTACAGGAATAGAAATACTATGGAGGGGGGTGATAAGTAATAGAAATGGTAAACTATCCGGAGATAGACAAGTATTCATCACTCGATTCACCGATGCACCGGTTTGACCCGCGAGCAAAGATAGTTGCATTTACAATCCTTATTTTTGCGGTCGTTTTAGTTCCAAACCTGGAGTTAGCTTTTATCGCGTTTATCGGTGCTATCCTCTTTCTTATCGCATCAAAACTGCCACGCAGGTTCGCGTTGCAGCACATCAAATGGGTTTTTTTATTCGTCGTGCCGTTTATCCTCATCATGCCGTTTACCGTGCCGGGAAGAGAAATATTCAACTTCCACGGTTTATCGATGACATACGAAGGTCTCGAATATGGCATTTTAGTAGCAGTGCGGGCTATTTCTGCTGTTATACTTGTGTTACCGATGATCGCGACTACTAGGTTTGACGTTACAATAAAGGCATTGGGTGAGCTGAAAATGCCCAGTATGCTTGTTCAAATGTTTATGTTCACGTATCGCTACATCTTTGTCTTTGTGGTCGAGTTTCAAAGAATGTGGCGGGCGATGGTGGCACGGGGGTTCCAGTTGAAGACGAACCTATATGCGCTCAAGACGATAGGGAGAGTGTTGGGTATGCTTTTTGTCAGAAGTTATGAACGCGGGGATAGGGTATATCAGGCATTGCGGGCGCGTGGTTATACAGCAAAACCGAAAACGCTGGTTGAGTTCAAGATGCGTGCGAGTGATTATGTGTGGACTGTTGTTATAATAGGGTTTGCTGTTTCTTTGCTTATTGTTTCTTTTGCGTGAGGTCGGTAGGTGAACATTGTTTTTAAGAAGAAGTAAAAATTGGGTGATCAGAACACATGAATAGGAAAGAGGATATACCAACTCCTTACGGCATAAGGGGTATACGGATTAAAAATGTTGCAGAAGATATGGAAAGGGGTGCAATATATGTCTAAAAGAGGTGAAAAAAGATGAATCGAGAAGCGATAACGGTAAAAAACCTGAGTTACAAGTATCCGGACGGCACAAAAGCGCTGGAAGATGTAAATATGGAAGTGTATGAAGGAGAGCGGATTGCGTTAGTGGGACCGAACGGAGCCGGGAAGACAACCTTTATGCTGCATCTCAATGGCACTTTACGCGGCAGTGAAGGGCAGATAGAAATATTCGGTAAGAATCTGGAGAAGATGAAAAGAGCAGAGATAGTAAAAGAAGTAGGAATGGTTTTTCAGGACCCTGACGACCAGTTGTTCATGCCCACCATCTTTGACGACATCGCTTTTGGGCCGATAAATCTGGGGCTAAAAGAAGATGAGGTACGGGAACGAGTGGAAAAAGCTATCTTGTCGCTTGGACTTTCGGGCTATGAAGACAAGTCGCCTCATCATCTCAGTTTCGGTGAGAAGAAGAAGGCGTCCCTGGCTGCGGTTATGGCTATGGAGCCGCGGATATTGGTGCTTGACGAGCCTACTGCTAATCTTGATCCGAGGAGCAGGGCAGAGTTGATAGGGATCATAAATGAATTGAACGAACGAGAGGGGATTACTATGGTGATCGTAACGCATGACGTAAATGCCATTCCTGAGCTTGCAGATCGTATATATGCGCTGAACCGGACGATGATAGGAACGGGCACGCCACGCGAGATTTTTTTCAATGGTACGTTACTGAAGCAGAACAAGCTGGATGTGCCGGATGTGTTTAAACTGTTTGAAGTATTGAGGGCTTTTGGCCTCAATTGCGAGAAACTGCCTCTGTCACTGGATGAAGCTGTATCGGGATTGGCAAAGATGATAGAGACCGA
>QENJ01000071.1 GCA_013374505.1 Candidatus Methanophagaceae archaeon | reverse complement strand
GTAGGCGGAATGCACAAAAGCGCGATGTCCGTGAGATTTAGTGCTGTTACGAGCGGTTTTATTGACTTCGGATAACCAGTGGCATCGACTGTCATGAGCACAGTACCGCTTTTTTTCAAAGTCATATATGGTAACGTCAGATACGTTTCCTTTTTTGCCCAGTTTTGATGCTTTCCGGTTCAAAGAAGGTTGCATACACCGAATCTGATAGGTTCATCATTGCCAATCTTGACGAGAAGCAGCGGTTTGTCGGATATGGTTTCTGTGACCGAAGTCCATGAACCTGTGTCATTAGCAGGCATCAATATGAATATGTGATTGCGCAATAAAAGGTTGGCGTTAAACACTTCTAAATTCCAGGATGGGCTGGCGAGAGCATTACGCAGGTAAAGGAGGGTGGATTACAGTTACGGTATTGGACTCGCTTACAGAAGGATATAGGATAAGTACGCTCACGGTACAGTGCATGAAAGAATAGAAAAGGCGAAAAAAAACGAAAAATAGTTTATACTCTGAAACTTAAGATGAACAAAGGAAACGGATAAAGGAGATGAAAAGACATACGCTTTTTACTTTTTCTGATCTCATTCCAGTTGGTTTAAAGCAGATTGCACTATTACAGCATTTTAAAGCTTATTTTGAGCGAGAAGGATGGCTTGCTTGGTAGCAAAAGACTAAAAAAGGTTAGGAGCGTGTAAATGGCAGAAATAAACCTGAAGCGAGTGGATGAGATAATAGAAGGATATAAAGGCGAAGAAGGGGTTTTAATTCAGTTGTTGCTTGACATACAAAACGAGTTTAACTGGATCTCCCCGGAAGCGATAGCACGAATAAGCGAGCAGATGCGGATTCCGAAAAGTCAGATATACCGAATAGCGAGTTTTTATAAAGCGATGAGTTTGAAGCCGGTCGGTCGCCACATAATCCATGTTTGTATGGGTACGGCATGTCAGGTACGTGGTGCGCCGAAGATACTGGACCGGATAGAAGAGAACCTGAAGATAAAGGAAGGTGAAACAACGTCAGACATGCGGTTTAGCCTGAAGCGAGTAAATTGTCTCGGTTGTTGCGCAATGGGACCGGTGATATTGGTAGATGGGACTTATCACGGCAAGATTACGTCGGCAATGGTGGAGAGTATTTTAGGACAGTATGAATAAAGGAGGTAAGAAATGCCAAGAATAAGATCAAAAGCTGACTTGAAGGCGCTGAGAAAAACTATCGTAGGACATCGGGACTTGAATAAGCCATACATCACACTCTGTTCGGGAACGGCATGCCATGCTACGGGTAGTGATGTAGTTGCCGCGGCGATTCAGGAAGAGTTAGAGAAGCAAGGTTTAACGGAAGAGGTAGGCGTCCGGCGGACGGGTTGTCATGGTTTTTGTGAGCGAGGACCTATTATCATCATTTATCCCGAAGAGATCTGTTATCTCAACGTAACGCCCGAAGACGTACCAGAAATTATCGAAAAGACAATAAAAGAGAAACAAATTATTGACCGGTTGCTTTACTTAGATTCCGAGACGGGCGAACGAAAAGTCCATGAACAGGATATTCCGTTCTACAAATATCAAACCCGGCTTGTTTTTAGCGGTAACCTCTGGGTGGACCCGACAAATATAGAAGATTATATCGCACTTGGTGGGTATCGGGCATTAGCCAAGGTATTGAACGAGATGACGCCGGAAGAGGTGCTGGAAGAAGTGAAGCGCGCGAATTTGAGGGGGCGTGGAGGCGGAGGTTTTCCTGCAGGTTGGAAATGGGAATCTACCCGGGACGCTGCGGGAGAACCAAAATATGTGATAGTCAACTGTGATGAAGGCGATCCGGGTGCCTATATGGATCGGTCAATCATGGAAGGCAACCCGCACAGGGTTATCGAGGGTTTAGCTATCGTGGCATACGCTATAGGTTCTCATCATGGATTCTTTTACGTGCGTCAAGAGTATCCTCTGGCGGTGAATAATCTTGCGATTGCGCTCGAGCAGGCGAAGGAATATGGCTTCCTTGGGGCGGACATACTCGGCTCGGGATTCGAGTTCGATGTGATAGTGCACAGGGGTGCAGGCGCTTTTGTATCGGGGGAATCCAGTGCATTGATGAATGCGATAGAAGGCAAAGTGGGCGAGCCAAGACCTAAATACATCCACACCTCGGAAAGCGGCGTCTGGGATAAACCAAGCAATTTGAATAATGTAGAGACGTATGCAATTGTGCCACTAATATTCGAAAAAGGTGCCGAGTGGTTCTGCTCGATTGGAACCGAGGGCAGCAAGGGCACAAAGATATTCTCGCTTGTTGGCGAGGTAAACAATACCGGCTTAGTGGAAGTCCCCATGGGCACCACGCTGAGAGACATAATATATAAGATAGGCGGCGGAATCCGGAGCGGTAAGCGCTTCAAAGGAGTACAAACAGGCGGTCCATCCGGCGGAATAATTCCAGAGCAATATCTCGATTCACCGGTGGATTTCGATGAACTCACGAAGTTAGGTTCAATGATGGGCTCGGGCGGTATGATCGTGATGGACGAGAACACATGTATCGTGGATTTAGCACGTTATTTCGTGGATTTCCTGTGTGAAGAGTCATGTGGTAAGTGCGTGCCCTGTCGAGAGGGTTTAAGACGTATGCGTGAAATACTGGAAGGCATAGTTGCAGGTAAAGGCAAAGAAGGCGATATTGCGATGCTTGAAGAGATAGGGGCTGTGATGAAGAAAGCATCGCTGTGCGCATTAGGCACGACAGCCGCGAATCCTGCTTTGAGCACCATAAGATATTTCAGAGACGAATACGAGGCGCATATCAAGGATAAAAGATGTCCGGCACTGGTTTGCAAAGCCTTGATTTCTTATTATATAGAGCCTGAGAAGTGCACCGCCTGTCTGCTTTGTTCAAAGAATTGCCCCGAGGATGCGATAGACGGCGGGAAGAAGATGATACATGTGATAGACCAATCAAAATGTATAAAATGCGGTATCTGCTACGATGTTTGCCCGTCCAAGGCAGGAGCAGTGATAAAAATATCGGGTACGCCCGTACCAGCACCAATACCAGAAGCGAAGCGGAAAATAGCACGAGGAAAGGGTAAAGGTGAGAGAAGAGTATGAAATTAGAGATAGACGATAAAACCGTGGAAATAGAAGCGGGGAATACGTTATTGGCTGCCGCGAGGAGCATTGGCATTGACATACCCACTTTATGCTATCACCCGGCGTTAGAACCTTTTGGCGCGTGTAGGCTATGCTCAGTGGAAATCGAGAAACGCGGCAGAACGAAAGTTGTCACTGCTTGTAATTATCCCGTAGAAGACGGACTAATAGTACGAACGAACACACCCGATATTATCGAAATACGAAAGCTGCTATTAGAATTGTTGCTTGCGAGATGTCCAGACGAGGGGCGGATACAAAGTCTGGCAAGTGAATATGGCGTGTCAAAGCCGCGATTTCAGATTGAAGATGAGCACTGCATCCTTTGCGGATTATGCACACGAGTTTGTGAGGAGTTAGTAGGTGTATCTGCAATAAACGTAATAAGTCGAGGCGTGGAGCGCGAGGTGGGAGCACCCTACAATGAGCTTTCTGATGATTGTATAGGTTGTGGCGCGTGCGCGCTCGTTTGTCCTACGGACGCAATCCGACTGGAGAAGAACATATATCCAACGACAGCAGAGGATATACAAGAGATAGAGGGTAAGTTCTTAGAGGGTGAGCGAGACGAAGTTTTGGGCGTTTTTAGCGATTTGGTTGCGGGTAAGGCGTCAACTGGCGGTCAGGACGGAGGAATGGTCACCGCATTACTCATATCAGGCATGAAGAACAATCTGTTTGATGCTGCGCTTGTTGTACGTCGAGTAGAGGGTTACAATGCAGAGGCGGTTGTAGTTGAGGATGAGCAGGGGATCTTGAGTGCGCGAGGCACGAAATATCTGCGTGTGCCCATGATGTCAAAGCTTGAGGCTGCGTTGAAGGCAGGTAAGAGGCGAATTGCGGTTGTTGGAACTCCGTGTGAAGTAAAAGCGGTGAGGAAGTTACAGCAGCAGCGGGATTTGGAACGCGAATATCCGGGTATTGAACTAACAATACTGGGTCTATTTTGCCTTGAAAGTTTCGATTATGACGGTTTAAAGGCAGATATGAGCAGTAGGTTTGACGTTGAGCTGGATAAAGCGGATAAGACGCAGATAAGCAAGGGTAAGTACATCGTTACGGCTGGCGGTAAGGATTATTCCTGTGACGTCCGGGACATGGAGGCGATAGTGCGAGAAGGCTGCCCTTATTGTGGCGATTTCGTATCACAGTTAGCGGACATATCTATCGGCTCGGTCGGCAGTCCGGACGACTGTTCCACGGTGATTGTGCGGTCTAAAGCAGGTAAGAAGCTGCTGGATGCTGCTGAGTTCGTGAGTGCAGAAGTGGATAAGAAGCAGATAGTGAAGCTCGCGAAGTTGAAGAAGCGGAATGCTGATCGGAACTTAGCAACGATTTTGGACGGTGTGCAGTAGAGGTATAGAACCCCCGGGAGATTGCAAAACTATTTCCAGGGACTATGTGATCGGTAGGAACAAAAGATACAGAGAGACAAAAAAAAGTATGGACAAACGAAGAATATATGACCTGTCAGTTTCTATTTATCCGGGAATGCTGAAATGGATAGATGACCCGGATGTCGAGCTGACTAAAACAGCCTCTATCGGGGACGGGGACGGGTATAACCTTTCTCGTTTCTCCGGCAGTGCCCATACCGGCACGCATATTGATGCACCATTTCACTTTTCGGCGAACGGGAAAACGGTGGATGTCTTGAGCCTGTATGATTTGATCGGTGAGGCGCTGGTTGTGCAGGTGAATGCCGATACGATTTCGGCGGACGAACTACAAAAAGTTGACTTGAACCGGTACACGCGAATCCTGTTTAAGACGAGGAATTCGACACTTTTGAAGTCGGAAGCGTTTAGCCCGGAATATGTGCCGCTTGAATATTCGGCCGCGGAGTTACTGGTAAAGGCAGGTGTTAAGGTGGTGGGTATAGATTATCTGTCTATTGAAGCGTTTGATACCGAAGAACATCCGGTTCATAAAGTGTTGACCGGGAATGATGTGGTTATTATAGAGACACTGGATTTGAGTGATGTCGAGCCGGGGCGGTATTTTATGGTTGCGTTGCCGCTGAAGCTTAAAGGGTGTGACGGTGCGCCGGCAAGGGTGGTGCTGGTTGGTTATTGAGTGGTGCTAGATTTAGAAGGGTTTGGACTCTACATTCTAACTTCGCCTATATGTGGTGCCATAGCAGGAATCCCTTTTTCCACAACTTAACATCAGCTAAAAGTCTTACTATCAACATTATCCTTAGCTATCACGGGCATAATAGGAATAACTTCATAGATAACAACGCTTTTATCTATGATTGTGATATAAATGTGGGGATATACGACATTGATGTCAGATATACCGAAGTTAAGCGAATTTCGGGCTAATATGCAAGAGGTGGTTTAATGTCTTCCCTGGGAGGAAAACAGAAAAAACAAACAGGCAAGAATGTCATGAGGCGAGAACTTGATGCACTCTTAAAAACACGGTTCCACGGAGCGGTAAACATCCGCGGTATTCGGTATCAGATACTGTATTCCCTTCTTCGCGCTTTCGATCTCTATGCTGAAGATGACGGAGTTAGCTCGATTAGGCTTGAGGGGATCGAGGATGTAGATCTTCTTGGTCTGCGTTTAGGGAATGTGTACATACAAGTCAAGACGTCACAAGATTCATGGAAATGGAGCCAGCTCAAAGATCCAATCCAAGGCTTCCTACAGGTTTACCGTGCAGATCCCGATTGTCGCTTCGTTCTTGCAGTAGATTTTGAACTACGTACAGAAATCGCAAAATTGGTCCAATTAAAATCTCTGTCCCCTAAGGAGAAAAAAAGAATAGAGGATAAATTTCGTACTCTATGCTATCAAATAGGAGCAACCACCAGCGAGGCAGATGGCATTGCTAGCAGGTTGACCATCACCTCACAACCGGAAAAAAAGATTGAGGAACAACTTAAACAAACCGTAACCGAGACGTTTGAGTTAGGAAGTGGAGCGGTTGACATCTATATCTTAGTGTTAGTCTCTAAATTTTTGGACTGGGCTAAGGATCGAAAGACGGTAACCCGCACCGATCTTGATAGTGTCCGAGCGAAATTTGGGGAAAACTTGGCACGGGAAAGGGAGTTCCAAGCATACGGACGGGGTCTGATTGATAGGATTTCGTGGGAATCTGATGCAAACATTACAGACTTCTTTGACGGTAAAGGAACGAGACCAGGTCATATCGCTGCCAACATAGATGTCAAACGGCCAAAATGGCTTGAAAAGATCAATAAAGCAATTGATTCGTCAAAAATTTGTATTCTTCGATCTTCAAGCGGGCAGGGTAAATCAGCACTTTTGTATCGCTACGCATATGAACAATGGCCCGCAGAGAACACCTTCAGCCTCCAAGTTGTTGAAACGCAGGAGCATGTTGAAGGAATTCGTAACTACCTCCAGTTCAGGGCCAAGCTTGGCTTACCCATTTACCTCCTGATCGACAACGCAGGATGGCGCACTCGATTGTGGCCACTCATCGCTCAAGAGTGTGCAGCACTAGGAGTTCGGGTCCTGGTGACAGTACGCAACGAAGACTGGCATCGCTTCGCTCGGGAAAGTTTGACTAGTTACGAAATACTTGAGCCAACCTTGGATTCTGATGAAGCGCGACATATCTTCAAGATATTTCAATCGGAGGGGCGGCTTCATGCACCTGTCGATTCGCCTGAATGGGCCTACGAGAGAATAGGTGAACCCCACTTGCTGATTGAGTATGTTTACTTGCTTACACATGGCTGCATGCTTGAGGAACGGCTACGAGATCAGATGAAGCAATTCTCAGAGCAAAACGAAGACCCTGCTAAGATTGAGATATTGCGAAGAACTGCGCTGGCTGATACACTTGGAGCACCTCTCTTAGTTGATAAGTTGCTGAAAAACATTCAGTTAAGGGATGATCCACAACAGGTGTTGAAGTCCCTCGCTGGGGAGTACGTGACCTTGGAGGGGGGGATTATTACTGGGCTTCATGGGGTTCGATCGGATCACCTTGCTCAAATCCTTCATGAGGGATATCCTGATCCCGCGAACACCGCCCTAGCAATCCTTGAGGCTATACCACCTGATGGCATACCTAGATTTATATCGAACGCTATGTGCTGGCAGAACTTGGACGTTGATTTATTTATTAAGGGTCTGATCGAGAAAGCAAAGGATGCAACTCTTGGTACTATCCTAGCTTTCCTCGACGGCATCTTCGAAGCTGGTGAACGACAGTTTTTCAAGGCCAATCAAGGTTTATTTGATGAGGCATATGAGCTTATTGGCCCAGATGGCACTTTTCTACAGAGTTCCGACTTCCTACCGGTCGTGAAGGTGGACACTATAGACCAGAGGGTCAAGGTACTGGGTGACAAGGGAGAAAACTTTCGAAAGTTACAAGAAATCGCGTCTAAAGCTAGCAAAGTGCATAGAGGTCTCGATCTGTGCCGCAACTTCCTGAGTACGGTCAGTCCATGTATACAGCCAGAATCACTGCAAGGAAGCCACGGAGATACCGGTCGTATGCTTGACTGGTGTTCTTTGTGCGAGTCCCGTCTGCCAGCTTGGCCAACAGTCCGTGATGATGACTTCCTCGCGTGTACGGAGGTAATTAGTCTCCCCTTGGATGCTTTCTGCAACTTCACACAGGGTTTTTATCGGTACGATGAAACCGCATACCGGAACTGGTTCTCCCAAAACCGTGAGGATGTTCTTGGCTATCTTAAGCTTCACACCGACAGTATTGAGCTGAAAGTTTCGGATAGTGCGCTGTCCATAGAGTTCTTCCCGGATTTGGAAAACAGCGAAGGTTGCAACGAGCAGGCGGTATATCGTCTCAAGAACTTGAGGTCAGCCATTCCCTTTTGCAAGCGCTATCAATCAAAAGGCATCTGGCTCTTGCCATTCGGCTTGATGCCGTCTGTTGACGAGACCCACAAGGACATACAGAAGGAAAATTTACCGTTCGAGTCTGACATTGAAAAGAACGTGGTGTGGCGGAAGGCTGTAGCAAGCCATTACCTTCCTAACAGCTACTACAGATACGAAGAGGCATGGTACACTCTTCGATACAACACATTGCTTTTTGTGCAGGGTCTCTCAAAAGGCTTGCAGAGGATACTTACTGGTAGAAAATTCAATTTCCAGTCGGTATTCGAAGAAGGTCAACTGCTAGTGAGAGTGACACAAGCGTTAAAATGCGTTCCATCTCTTTCCGCTGATGACCTCGAAACAATTGGAAAGACGCTTTCTCAACCGTTGAAAGAAGTTCTAAAGGAGGGTGCCCTAAATAAGTGGCATAGCAGTTTTCAGAATTTCTTTGTTCAAATATGCCAGTACCTCCAAAAAAGAAATATGAACACGGGTAGATTGGCAGTGCATAATTTCCTGGATGCGGTCAAACATCTCCCCGAAATGCACGCCGCTTTTGCACAGCTTTTCAAGGAAGCTCCAGACTATTTTAACGCTAGCGAACTGGATACTACCGAGATCATGGCATACCGTGTTTTAGCTGATCTGCTGGATGCTTGGATACTTGACCCTCCTAGGATGCAACAACGAGACATTTTGAGGTACGTTAGAGCAAAGCGAGAGAGAAAGCGACAGGAAATGCTTCATCGCATCCGCTCTGCACTCGCTACTCTCGAAGAGGAGGGTATAAGCATCATTCTCCCAGCCGATGTGCACGTAAATCATCCCCTTCTGTACTTGCCCTTGGCATTTTCGGTGGATGATCCGTGTCATCCAGAAAACGAGCTTGAAGTGGTTATCGACACGCTTGTCGAAGTAAAAGACATTGTAGATTTTTTCTGTCTGGTGCCAATCCACAAGGGCTCGCGTTTCCTTGAAGGTGGCTACCAGATCAGTTCGGACACGATTTCGCAATTAGAAGAGGACCACCTTAGAAACTGGGAGGCACTCGTACCACGTGAACTTCCAGGTGGTGTATTGGGTTGTCTCCCGCCCTTACCTTTCCAAGTCTCGGCGAGACTCCAAATTCGGACAAATGTGTTTGCAATACTCAGTGGTATGCAAGCTTTCGGTGAGCAAAAGAATAAGATTGAAACACTAAGAACCTCTAGGAATCATTTTGAGGTAGAGTTGTATAATCGCCATAAAGTTCGACTTCATGAACTAGAGATGAAAATGGGTACTTCTGCATCTGAAGTTAAGGAGTTCCTGAATGCCGAATTTGCGTCGCTACAGGAGGATTCAACCTACAAGAGAGTGTGGTGTTTCCTCGAAACCGTGGAAGAAGCCTCTCAGCAAGGCACCGTTGATGACTTACTTATGTCAAGCAGCTTCGATGTTGAGGGAATCGTAGATTCCCTAGAGCAGTTGCGCAACAGTGAGTAATTCTATGCAAAGTCAATGCCTGACGGTACATCGGGTTAACGGTGCACAACGGCAGTTTTACGGTTATGCTTCGTCGCATCCAATTTTTTCCTTTGGAAACGACTTCGTGTATAGTCCCCTTATTTTTGACTCTATAAGGGCCTTGATCCTTCCACATAATCCTGCTGCTTTTCATCCTTCTCAACATTTGAACATTTTAGCCGCCATGCCACCGACCCCACCTCCACAGGTAATCTGCCCCAAAAAGCCTCTTCATGCGTTTGAAGATACCACTTCGTATCAAGGTATCAGGAGGCCGCACGGTGTTGTACCATTCGATGAACGCACACAGGCTCTCAAAATCACCTCTCTCTGTACCTGTTGTAGCAGTCGAAGAACTTCTCTATCTTCCCACTCGTTGGTCTGTGGATGCTTAGCTTAATACTCGTTGGTATCCGCTTTATCCCACGCGATTCGACCTGCCGCTTGAATCTGCTATCCTTGTTATCGCCTCTTCTGTGTGCACCAAATTGGCTTCCATTGTCCATGATCAACTCAAACACTCATCGGTAGAATATCCCCGTACCTTTCTACCATTTGATCTACATGCATCCCCACCCCGCGACCAAGATTTTTCTTGACTTAGGCTGTGTTGATGTATCCTGTTGTGCGGTATGTGGACCCCACAATCCTGCTCTATCACCTTTTCAAGCATTCTTGCACCGAATTTATACTTTCCCTTTGCCCGTTTGATGATCTCTCTTCCATTCACACACATTCATTCTCCTTCTGGCAGTCCACACTTTTTAGAGAGATACACTCGTGATACGTGAGCCAGTACGCCCGGACTCGCTTTACCGTGGAGATACTGACCCGCATCTCAAGTGCGATACTCCGTGTGCTCTTATCCCGTATTTTGTGCCTTACAACGTATTTCACCGTCCGTCCGTTCGCTCAACCGACCATATTTTCGCTTTCCAGGGGTTAACATCCTGTGAGTATATATAGTCAAACATTGCGGGACTACACACTAACCTGCAAGACGGTATCCTCGGGGTTGATGACCCTCAAATCATAGAATACAAAAATGTTCATAACGTCCTCAAAAAAATGGGATAAACTCAAATTAAACTATATTCTACCGAAGGTTACTTATGTCCCTCTGGACAATTAACTCTTACCAATTGAGAGGAGGTGAACTGAAAAAAATGGGTGAAGTACTTACAAAAGAGGCTTTCGCGGTATCAACCAAATATCACGACTCGCGCATTTGGATGTATATTCTGGTTGCTATTTCGTTTATGGCAGGTACGTATATGGGCGCAGCTTTTGGGATATTCGTATGATCATTCCTCTCAGCTCGCCATCTGCATTTTCTAAACTCCAATTGCCTATTCCCACGTTTTCATTGGACGGGTTGTGAATAGTAACCCCTTAGTTGTTTTAAAGACGTACTTGACTTTCGGAGATAGTAATTGATCACTTAACTATTACATTTTCCACACTTTTGTAGTGGTCACCACCCCTATTGCGGATTCTATGCTTTTTATTGCTTCGGACCTAAACATAAAAGGTGTGAAATGTACAAGATAACGACAAAAAGAATCTTTCTGATTGCGATCATCCTCGCTCTTATAGTGACTGCTTCTGCTTATCGCTACTCATCACTCGAGTTACCAGCCTCGCACCCTTCTTCTTCAGAAGCAGAAGAAGCAAGTGCCGCTGCCGAGATCGCCCCGGCGGTGCTACTGGGTATGGATAAACAAGTAGTAGCCTCTGGCCTGGATGCGCTGCAACGCGTGAAGCACTCGCATACCGGTAATATTGAGCAGGTTAGCGATGTAGCAATCGTGCATTATATGAAAGAAGATCGGCTGTTAACGCTGTGGACGACTCTGTATCCAAACGAGACAATTGCGTGGAACGAAAACGAAAAGATGGTACTCGGTATACGCAAATGGGGTGGCAACTGGACCTCCGAGCTGAAAGAGATTACGGTCGCGGGAAAGCAAGTGTATCAAACATCACCAGACGGTGTATCCTACCACTACTTCTGGGCGGATGACGATTGGGTGTTCTATATCATACCGCACAACTTCTCGCAGGACGATGTGGTCGCGATTATCGGGGCTATCCCGTAAGCATTAGACAAACACCACATGAATAATACACACAACTGTTCGTTATGCAAACAGTTTTTGCGTAAACGCTATTCTAAAGGGTTTAAAGAAAGCCTTACCAAAGAAACTATTTTACGCTATATAAAAACGTCGTTCCACCCTATCTTCTCGTTTTAAGC
>QENJ01000070.1 GCA_013374505.1 Candidatus Methanophagaceae archaeon | reverse complement strand
CGGTAAGGTCAGGTTTTGCAGCATCTCTAATCCTTAGTGTCTTAACCATAGTGGTAGTCCTTTTCTTCGTTTTCCGGAACCCAATAACCGCTGTTTTTATCATGGTCCCGATCCTCGTCGCTGTCCTGGCTGCCTTTGGAACCATGCACTTTATAAATGTACCTTTGAACTTCCTGACGGTCATGTTCGGTGCTATTACCCTGGGCCTGGGAGTGGATTACAGCATCCATCTCGTTCAGAGATATCATGAGGAGCTGGAGCGAGGGAATGAAAACGCGCTGAACATCGCAGTCGCGAAGATAGGTAGGAACACGATTTTTACAAGCCTGACAACGATGGCCGCTTTCTCATCTTTTGCTGTGGCTGGACTGAGGATGGTGGCGGAGTACGGTTTGATGTCTTTAATCGCAATATCTTTCTCTGCCCTGTCCGTGCTATTATTTTTGCCTTCATTCCTTGTCCTCGAGTCCAAAATAGGTGGGAAAACTTTCGATATATCTAAAATATCGAACACTCTCGGGTTAAGGGGCTTTATACCCCATATGATGACAAGGCTGTCAGAATTTTCAGTGAAAAAACCGATTGCCGTTATCTTTTTCTTAGGCGTGGGTCTCGTTCTGGTCTTCTACGGTATGTCACAGATAGAGAGCGTGACAGATGAGGACATGTGGCTGCCCGAGGAAATGCCTGTTGTAAAAGCGGGTAATATTATAAAGGACGAGTTTGTGAAATACGGACACACAATGATTCTGGTTCAGGCGGACGACATCAGGACCCCTGAAGTTCTGGGGACAATGGCGGAAATAAAGGCGGGCGTGGAGGACGTGCCGCGTGTAGTTGCAGTCTCGAGCATTGCCAGTTTGCTCAATCCGGTGCCAGACGAAAAGAAAGAAATAGAACGCAAAATCGCGGCTCTGCCCTTTGATCTGAGACGGCAATACGTTACCAATGATTACACCAATGGACTGATGTTAATAAAGATTGATAGAGAAATGGCTGAAACCGAGTATGTGGTATTGTTAGAGGAGATTAAGGACGCTTTGGATTACGTGGAGATGCCTGGAGACGTCGTATTTGTTCCGGCAGGTATGGACGTAGTTGGTTCGCAGATTGAAGAGATCATGGGTAAAGACAAAGTCCAGTCAACTCTGCTGAGTTTAGTGCTCGTGATAATCCTGCTCTTTCTCGCATTGAGGAGTTTTATGGGCATAATACTTGCGCTTTTACCGGTCCTTCTCGCCATTATCTTCGCAATGGGTACTATGGGACTTCTTCAAATCCCTGAGACATTTCTGACAATTATGATAGCTACACTTTTACTCGGTTTGGGCATTGATTACAGCATTCATTTCATCACCCGGTACAAGGAGGAGCGGGAGAGGGGTGAAAAGTTAGAGGACGCACTGCGAATCACTTCTTCGACCGTAGGAGTGTCAATTGCCCTCACTACTATAACGACAATACTAGGGTTTTTAGCGCTTATGACGGTGACGCTCATACCGGTGCAGGATTTCAGCAAGGTTGCCTCTATTGGATTAATTTTCTGCATGATATTCGTGCCGGTTATTATCTCCGTGGGGCTTTTATTCCACGAGCGGGTAATTAGACGGGCACTGTCATTCTTTTCTTGGAGGACGTAGAGATGTACTGTAGTGAGTGTGGGACAGAGAATGAGGATACAGCCAAGGTCTGCAAGAAATGTAATGCTATCATTGTTCCGGGAAACCATCAAGGGACGTTCGGTCGGTTAAGCCTCACGGGCTACTCGGACCAGGATGTCGGGCTGCTAATTATATTTATCGGGGTTGTTTTGGTAATAGCCGCAGTGCTTCCATTCTTCCTACTCGAGACTAAGGATCTAATAACGATGGAACGCATGTTACTCATTATCACGCTGCCGCTGGCATTTATTGCGATCCTGCTTATCGGGACCGGCTGGGTGGTTTACCAGGGATATCACAGGAGAGACAAAGTGCTGCACAAGGTGGAAGAGGACTACCGTAGTCTTGTGGAAAACGCAGAAGACGGTATCTTCACGATAGACCCGGAGGGTAGGTTCACGTATGTGAATATAAAAGGTATGGAGCTGCTTGGGTACGCTAAGAACGAGTTGGTGGGTCGTAATTTCGCCACGGTTATTGCTCCTGAGTACAGGGAAGCTACAATCGACAATTTCCGGAAGCGGCAGATTGGAGAAGGGGTTGACAGATATGAGGTAGAAGTGATAACCAAAAACGGAAAAAGAATTCCGGTGGAGCTAAATACTCGGACGCTTGAATACAAGGGCGAGTTCATGGGGCTCGAAGGCATTGCAAGGGTGATAGTCCAGAGTCCGGAAGAGAAAATATTGCAATGTCCAAGATGCTGGGTGATGCTGAATAAAGAGGAAGTGAAATTGTTGGGTCCTAAAGTGATTATAGATGTCTGTCCCAAATGTCAGGGTATATGGTTTGACAATGAAGAGCTTGAGAAAGTGCTGGGCACCCGGAAACTCGACAGTTTGCTGACTAAACGCACAGGTACGGAAAGCAGGAGTAAACTGAAATGCCCGCGTTGTGGTGTTTTGATGGATCTGGAATATGCCGAGGATGTGGAAATAGATGTTTGTCCGAGCTGTCATGGTGTTTGGCTAGATTATGGCGAGTTGGAACGGTTGAAAGAGTTGACAGAAGCGGGTGGTGATGAAGAGGTCGGTGCAGGGGTAGAGTGGGAAGAGATGATGACGAAACGGCGTGGTAAAAGGTTGAACCGGTTGTTTAAGAGGTTTTTGCGCTGAATCATACGAGTGTGTAATCGCTATTCCTTGTAATGATATACGCATTGCGGATATAATGCTAAATAGGGATTATATACGTAGTACTGCCGATGTACCGAAGTAATCGGAAATTGCTTAAAAGAAAAAGATATATTGGCTTAATCAAGGAGACTTTTCTATATGACAACTTTATATAAAAGCCCGGAAGGAGAAGCGAAGGTATTATCTCTTTACGATAAAGCTGTAGCTAAACTTGGGATGGCTTTCGACGAAACAATTGTTGATACTCGTTTTGGCGATACGCATATCTTTATAACAGGGCCAAAGGGAGCACCACCGTTAGTAATCTTACAAGGTGGTAACACAGTCAGCCCAGTTACTTTGTCATGGTTTTTACCATTGACTAATGAATATAGAGTATATGCACCTGATACCATAGGTCATCCCGGCAAAAGCAGTCAAAATCGTGTATCTCCTGCAGATGATAGCTTTGGCAAATGGGTTGTGGATATTTTAGATGGTTTAAGCATAGAAAGAGCAGCCTTTATAGGCCCTTCTTATGGTGCAGGTATAATTCTCAGAACAGCAGCCTTTGCTCCTGAACGAATATCAAAGGCAGTATTATTTGTTCCTTCAGGCATTGCTACCGGTTCAATAAGTAGAATGATATTTAAGATTATTATACCGATGTTTATGTATCAGTTGTTTCCAACAGACAAAAGATTGCTTAAAGCAGTAAGCCCTATGTTTAGTGGTGCTGTTGACGAAATCGCAGTTGAAGTTACTGGCGCAGTTTATCTTCACTACAAGCTCGAAACAAAAATGCCACGATTAACCTTGGAAGAAGAATTGAAGAACTATACTGCACCAACACTGGTTCTGGCGGGAGAAAAAGACATATTTTTTCCAGCAGAAAAAATAATCCCTCGAGCAAAAGAGATAATACCTAATTTAATTGCAGCGGAGTGTTTAAAAGGCGAAGGCCATTTTCCAGCCATAAAGAATCTTAAGTCCATAAATGAACGGATTTTAAGTTTTTTGAAAGAAAAGTGATTAATGACGCTGATTAACACTGATTGACACAGATTTAAAGTAGTGTAGTTTTTGTGTTTTTATTCAACCCGAAAAAGTACTTTATATGCGTTTGGTACTAACGGCTAATACAGAGGTACATCATAAATGGAAAAGAAAGTGTATATCCTCTCGGCGGTGTGCTACTGGCAATAGTGCTAATAGTTGCGGTTTTGACGCTGTACAGTCCTAGTTCAGTGCCCAGTGAGGTGCTGCTCACAGAAACGGACAACGGTAACGAGATACCAGTAAAAAAAGGGCAATCGTTAGTCATCTCATTGGACTCGAACCCGACTACGGGCTACACCTGGGAACTGGTAGAACATCCGGATGAGCAGATCCTGCAGCAAGTGGGAGAACTAGAATTCGCGCAGGAATCAGAACTCATCGGTGCGGGAGGTGTAGAAACCATCAGGTTTGATGTTGTGGGTCCCGGCCTGACAGCCATTAGATTGGAATATCACCGCCCGTGGGAGACGAATGTATCGCCAGAAAAGATATTCTATATACATGTAGTAGCACGTTGATAATAAAACCGGGCGGAAGTGGCGCTAGACTCGATAAAATGCTTATAACTGATGATAGAGCTTATGTGCCGACCGAGAGGGTAGGTGCCATCTCCGGTACTGTCATCACCGCTAAAGAAGCAGGAATCGCAGACGCAACAGTTACGCTGACTACCTGGGCACGAGATGAGCTCGCAGTTACAAAAACCGATAACCACGGTAACTACGCATTTAATGAGGTTTCACAGGGCTATTACATCCTGACGGCATCGAAACCCTAATTCTTGACTGACTCGGATTCTGTCATTGTTAAAGCCGATGAAGAGACAACCGCCGATATTATGCTCGGCATGAATTATGAAAATGACGCGATACATATTATAACAAAAAAGGTACATGGTATAGACAAGACATGAAAATAATAGTAACAGGTGGCGCGGGCTTCATAGGTTCGCACGTCGTGGATAAGTTAATGGCTGAGAAACAAGATGTAGTAGTCCTGGATAACCTGAGCGCGGGATACGAAGAATTCATAAAGCCACACTTAGATAAAGAAAACTTCTGTTTTCACAAAATAGACATCTTGCATGATGACATATCCCGTCTTTTTGCGGGTGCCGCGGAAGTCTGGCATCTCGCTGCGAATCCCGAAGTGCGATTAGGTGCGGAAAACACAAGGGTTCATCTGGATCAGAACGTCATCGCAACATATAACGTGCTGGAAGCAATGAGAACGAACGGCGTAAAGAGAATGCTATTTACCTCTACATCCACCGTCTACGGCGATGCGGATATACTGCCCACACCGGAAGGTTATCCTACCATCCCTATTTCGTTATACGGCGCGTCGAAACTTGCTTGTGAAGCGTTAATCGCCGCTTACTGTCATACATTTGATATGCAGGCATGGCTATACCGATTTGCGAATGTAATCGGCAGAAGGTCTTCGCACGGTGTGATTTACGATTTTATCAATAAGATCAGGGCAAATCCCGCGGAGTTGGAAATATTAGGCGATGGCAAACAGACGAAATCGTATATCTATGTGAGTGATTGCGTGGCTGCAATGTTTGCGGGTTTGGACGCAAAAGAAGAAGGTGTGAATATATTCAACATCGGTACGGATGAGATGACAAGTGTGCGGCGAATCGCGGAGATCGTATGCGAAGAGATGCAGACGACACCCGAATTACGGTTCACAGGTGGTGCACGGGGCTGGAAAGGCGATGTGCCGGTTATGCTGCTTGATGCCACGAAACTGAAAAAACAGGGCTGGAAAGAGGGGTTTGATTCGGAAGAAGCGGTGCGGAAGGCGACTAAGGATTTGTTGGCGGAGATACGCTAAAAATAAGTGCTAAGTACGGATTTGTTTGGCCGTTATACAGTCATCATATCTTTCTGCGAAGCGTTTTCCTGTAAACACTTTTCTTACTGGTTAGAACGAAAACGGGACCAAAGAAATATTTTAATCTGACAATAGCTTTATCGCCGGTATCCAGTCATATTGCATGTTCCCATTTGCATCCTCAAACTCTGTGCAGTTTATCCAGCCATCGGCAGTAAAAAGCGCATTTGTATGATGAATTTGAGGATATGAACCGGTTTTTATGGTGTAATTGTATTTTACATTTGGATACAACTCAAATGGTTTGGAAAACGAGATATTGTGCCAATCGCCCGTATAACCGTCCCAGGGCTCGGTTTCGATACACCGCGAGCCTTTACAAATTTTAGCGTATTCCGTATGCCCGCCGGTTCCTGTACAAGGATACGTGTAAAGCTTAATCACCTGTACTATTTTAGTTGGTTTTATAGTTCCGTTGTGTATGCCGAAACTGGCAGGATATGGTTTTTTACTCGGTCCTGTGTCAAAAGTACCTGTTGTCGTAACATAGTAATTCACCACGGGTTTCATTAAGGGATACGCATCTTTATCTTCATCTATACTGTAAGGTATATTCCAGAGCCCAGACCCATCTATCTCGCCCGCATCCGGATACTTATCTTTATAATCGCTCCAGTAGTTGCCCAGATAGTTTTTGCGTACTCTACCGTTGTAGGTATAAGTGAATCGTTCTGTTGAGTACCAGATGTTGGTTGAACCGGAAGAATAAACATTATCGGTGTTATTTATAAAATCGTTGAGATATATTTCATTGTTGCTAGAAGAATAGATGTGGATACCGTCATCGCTGTTGTTGTACACATGGTTGTTCGTAATATTATTGCTGTTGCTGGATGATGTGAGGCAGATACCATGATACTTGCTGTTGGTGATGTCGTTACTGGTAATGGTATTGTTGCGTGAATACGAGATGTAGATGGCGTTATCGTTGTTGTCCACATAGTTGCATGAAATGGTATTGCCATTGCAGGAAGAGGTGAGATAGATGCCATAGTTGTTGTCGCGGACAGTGTTACCGGTTAGGTTGTTGTCTCCGGAAGAATAGAGGTACATGCTGTAGTTGTTATTGCTCACAGTGTTGTTTGAAATAGTATTGTTATTAGAATTGTAGAAGTCGCAGCCCCACCTGCTGTTTGTGATGTCGTTGCCCATAATGTTATTGTTGTGGGAAGACGAGAGGTCTATACCGCCATCGTTTTTGGTGACTGTGTTGCCTTCAATGGTGTTGTTGCAGGAAGACGAGAGGTATATGCCGTCATTGCTGTTGCTGACAGTATTGCCGGTAATGTTATTGCCACGTGAAAGGTAGAGGTACATGCCGTTGTTAGTGTTGCTGATAGTATTGTCTGTAAGTGTATTGTTGCTTGAAATAATCTTAATCCCGGCATCTCCATTCAGGCTACCGGAGTTTGTAGCATTGAATCCCTCAAGCGTAATTCCATCTACCGAAAGCGTAATTGCACTATCCTTGCCACCGGCATCTATAACGGGCGTACCAATTCCACGCAATGTAAGTGCTTTATTCACAACTACATTCTCATTATAAGTACCTGCATCCACGGTGATTGTATGTCCAGCCATTGTCGTAGGATCCTCTATCGCGCCCTGAATAGTTGAGTAGTTCTTACCTGTGTCAATATTGTGGACCGTGCATTTTGTTGGTGTAGTAACATAAGCCTCAAAAGGCACCATCAGTGGATAGTTGTCATTGTCGGGATATATTCTGTAAGGCGTATCCAAAATTCCAGATCCATCTATTTCTTCAGCATCTGGATATTTTTCTTTATAATCGCTCCAGTAGTTGCCCAAGTAATTTGTGTAAGTGCTGCCGTTGTAAGTATAGGTTATTTGTTCTGTGGAGTTCAAGATGTTTGTTGTAGAAGAAGAAGCAACGTTTAGAGTGTCGTTTATGAAATTATTGAGATAAATATAGTTGTTATTGGATTCCAGTAGCACGATGCCGGCTTCGCCATTGTTGCTGACATTATTGCCTGTAATGGTGCTGTTGCCGGAATCCCAGAGGAGGATACCGTACATGTTGTTGTTACTGACTGTATTGTTTGAAATTATACTATCATTTGTCTTACATAGTTCTATACCAACGCACGTGTTGGATAAATCCAGATCTTCTACCGTGACATTACTGCAATTTACGAGTATGACCTGTCCAGCGTCGGTAACCTCAGAATCTGAGGTATCTACAAGATAAACAAGCGGCTTACCATTTACCGTATTGTTTTCCACTGTATTTTGATAGGAATAACCAACAAAAAGACCATCCTTTACAAACGTATTGCCTATAATATTATTATTACAACCTGAATCGGTGAGGTAGATGCCGTTGTCGTTGTTGCTAATAGTATTGTTTGTAAAGGTGTTGTTGCAGGCGGAGATGAGGCAGATTCCGTTGTCGTTGTTACTAACGGTATTGTTTGTAAAGGTGTTGTTGCTAGAGTTGTAGAGGCAGATGCCGACCCCGTTGCTGCTGGCATTATTACCGGTAATAGTGTTGTTGTTGCAGGAATAGTCAAGGGTAATGCCGCCCCCGTTGCTGCTGGCATTATTACCTGTAATAGTGTTGTTGCAGGAAGCGTCAAGGGCAATGCCGCACCAGTTGTTGCTGACTGTATTGTTTGAGATTACGCTTTCTTCTGTTTTCAAAAGGCTTACACCAACGTATGTATTGGATAAGTCCAGATTTTCTACCGTGATATTAGTACAATTTACAAGTATAACCTGTCCAGCATCTGTAACCACAATACCGGTCTTATCTTCGAGATAAACAAGCGGCATACCATTTACTGTATTGCCTTTTATGGTGTTGTGATAGGAATCATCAACAGAAAGACCATCATTTAGAAATGTGTTGCCGGTAATAGTGTTGTAGCATGAATCATCCAGGCCGATGCCGATACTGTTATTGCTGACATTATTGCCTGTAATGGCATTGTTGCAGGAATCATCGAGGCGGATACCGCCCCCCCTGTTGTTGCGGACATTATTGCCTGCAACAGTGTTGTTGCTGGAAGAGTTGAGTCGGATACCGTCCCAGTGGTTGTTGCTGGCGGTGTTGTTAGTAATGGTGTTATTGTTTGAAGTTACCAGGATTCCTGCGTAATGTCTAAATGAGTGACCGTCTCCTGCGTTTGTTGCCTTGGATCCGGGAAGCGAAAATTTGTACGGCACCCAGTATCCTGCGTTTGTTGCATTGAATCCCTCAAGCGTAATATCATCTACCGAAAGCGTAATTGCACTATCATTGCCACTGGCATCTACAACAGGTTTGCCGCTACCTGTATCCACGCCCTTTAAAATAAGCGTCTTGTTCACATCTACATGTTCGTAGTAAGTGCCGCTATGCACCTCGATTGTGTCCCCTGAGTCCGCGGCATCTACGGCTGCCTGAATACTGGCGTAGTCGCAGCCGCTGTGACAGACGGTTATGGTTGCAGATGCGCACCCAATGCCCACCGATACTAACGTTACTATTAAAACCGCAAATATCAATGCCTTTCGGTTTCCCAATTCCGCCCTTTTTTGGATTTTCATTCTTTTCATTTCCTGTTCATCACTCTCCGCTTCCACAAATAAGTCGCTGCAAACACTCCCGCACTTACAAATACGAGTTCAAACCTCGGTGCCCTCATTTCTTCTCACCTTCCCCCTTTTTTATCCCCCGCTCTTAAAACATTGCCCTAAAACTGATTGATCTTGTAATTAGTTTACACAACCACGTATATAAGCTTTTCGGTTCGATATGTATCCCAAAACGTGAAAACGGGATATTGACGCACCGACTACTACAAACAGGTTTAGATAAAAAGCCCTACCCCCAGTTTCCGTGATTTTACGAGGCGTGCTCACTCTTTAAGTGGATATTTCCGGTCTACCCCCGTCAAAGAATCCGTTATCGCTTTCGTTGTCTGTACAGATACCGTCTTCAGAACAGCTTCCCCCTATTCATTATCTCGTTCGGATCCAGAATACGTAGGAACTTCTTCCAGACTTCGGCAAGATACCCTATTCGTTCCGCAGTCGTCCCTATTATACCCGCATATGGTCTGAACCAGCCGTAGATACCAAGCTCAAGTAGCCGGTGAAATTGCTTATCGTTATAATTCCTCAACTTCTCGCCGAATCCAGGGTCACTACCGTCGTAAAACACATCAAGCTCGAAATAGCAGAGTTGCCCGTGGAAACTGTATATCGGGTCAATATAGAAATGAATGTGGTCCTTGGGTATCCCCACTTCCAACGCCGTCTTCTCATGCACTTCATAATACTTCGCAGCCTGCGTCAAAGGTCCATACAGCCCGATGCAGTGATAGTTTCCCTTACCCTGCAAGCCGAACACCATACAGCTCTTCTCCGCACCGCCCAGACACTCTTCCTCGAATGTTCGCGCGAACTCAGCAGGTAAATCCAGTACCTGCCCGCCTGATTCGTTCATATAGGTACGTACCAGCTTATCCTTTGCCTCGAATATGCCGTCCACACCTTCTACCAGCACGCAAACAACGAACTTCGGCAGTTTCTCGTATGCGTAATCAAAAGTGCCGAAGATGCCTTCCAACCAGCTCTGATTGTCCACTAACCGGATACTTGCCGCTAATTCATCGTGCATCAAATTGTAAATGAACTCAGTTGGCGTGCCCACATCGTCAAAACCAATGAAGTACTCTTTCCTGTTGTCATACAACCGGTAAAGTTTCGCTGTTAATTCGGTCACCACACCGCACGTACCAGGATGTGCGCAGAACATACCTGCAAAGTCAGGACCCACGCCGTATCGGAAATAAGGCATCTCAGAAAGCGCACGTGAGCCGGTTTTTAATGTCTCGCCGTTCGGTAGTATCATCTCATACGATATTGTGTGGTCATGGCCGTCCGTAGCCGAAGTTTGGTATATTCCGCGTAAGTAGTAATTTACCAGTACGCTCACGGTAAGGGGTGCATCCGGAAATGCAGGTCGCAATTTGTGCTTTCGCGTCTGCTCCAATAACATACCAAAAGTCACTCCTGGCTCTACGGTCGCAGTCTTCATCTCGGGGTTTATCTCTAAGATGCGGTTCATCCGGGACAGGTCTAATAATATGCTACCGTCATGAACGGGGATAGTCAAGCCACGCACGTTTATTCCCGTACTATAGGGAATTACCGGTATTTTATGCGTATTTGCAAGCATTAAAACCGATCGCACTTCTTCTTTCGTCCCGGGTCGCACGACACAAGCCGGATTTTTCGCGGGTACAAAGTGCCAATGCTGATCTCTCGAATATGATGTGCATATCGCCCTATCATCGGTTGCGTTCGCTTCCCCTACTATCGCTTGCAGTTTGTTTATTAACATTTTCTAATCTACACTCCTCTCTTCTTCCATCAATATCATTTGAAGGCTGAGATAAAAAGATTTTTTCATTTTGTTTTAGAGTTATCTCGCCTTAAAATATGTTACATTTACCTTGACTTTGTCACATTATATGTTAGAAGCGATATAACCTTTTTTCCCATGCAACCACCTAATTTACTAAACGGCAAAAAAAAATCTTCAGTATACCAAACCAGACGCCACGAATATCAATTCATACAGGATTAATTGTAGAAACGGGCATAAATATCCGAAATCATGAGAGAGCCCAAGCTAATCGTGCCCAGATTGCTTGCAAGAGCGTTAAAAACCGTCTTAGCCTGGTTTACTATTTCTCTTATGATGCGACTTCCTTGCAGATTCCCTCGCTTTATGCTTCCTTTCTATCCTTTTCAGCAATTTTTCTTTTGTTACCACTTTCCGTGGTAGTACCACCTCCAAGATCTCTCTAACATCCTGTATTGTCAGTAATGGTGCTTTACCCTTCCATTTCAGTTGCAAAACCAATAGAAAAAGCATTGCCAACAGGACCATCGTCATGTGATGATGCCAGCCCAACCAGCCTCTCACTTCGTAATCTGCCATCCCTACTTCCCCTTTTGCATCCTCAAACGCCCTTTCTATCCAGTAGCGACTGCATGACATCTCTGCAAGCCTGTTTATCTTTGTATCCGCAGGTGCGTTTGACAACTGGTACTTTACCTCTCCGTTGTCGTCCCATCGGATTATAAGCCATGACTCAGGTCCCGGTAGCTCATCACGAACTGGATACACACGTAAACACACCAGGTTGCACCATAACTCTTTCCTTTCGGTATCTCTCAGAAAAATGCGTTCCTTTTCCA
>QENJ01000069.1 GCA_013374505.1 Candidatus Methanophagaceae archaeon | reverse complement strand
TTCTGTAATCACGAACATGACTATTTACGATTCGATGGGATACGGATTCCATGCCTTAAATTCTGAGTTCTGCGCTGATGGTATCACGATAAAAGAAAATGGAGAATTCGGCATATATTTTGAATCCGGTACAGACTTTACGCTTAAGAATAGCACGATTGAGAACAATAAAAGAGGTGGTGTGACATTCTTTGGATACGCCAAAGGAAATGCAGTTGCGGAGAACAATGTAATACAAAATAATTTGGGCTACGGGCTGAATATTCAACTGGCACAAGGACAACGTGCCGAGATCACAAACAACCTGATTGACATCAATTTCGGAACCGGGCTTAGATGTTACGTGCAAAACGGAGTAGCAGGAAGAGCTACCATCACCGATAACGTTATACGCAACAGCGGGTGCTACGGCGTTTATATACACGGCGTTAAAGACTCTGTGATCACGAACATGACTATTGACGGCGCGGCTGAGCACGATGGTTTACGTGTTGATCAGAGCACCAATATAACATTTAAAGAATCCTGTACAATACAGAATGCAAAGCGACACGGGATCAACGCTTCCGGTTCGGACTTATATGTGGATGGAGTCACGCTAAAAGAAAATGGAGGATACGGTATATATTTTGATACCGGCAAGGACTTTACGCTCATGAATAGCACAATTGAGAACAATAACGAAGGTGGTGTGACATTCTCGGGTTACGCCAGTGGAAATGCAGTTGCGGAGAATAACGTAATACGAAATAATTTGGGCTACGGGCTGAATATTCAACTGGCACAAGGACAACGTGCCGCGATCACAAACAACCTGATTGACATTAATTCCGGAACCGGGCTTAGATGTTACGTGCAAAACGGAGTAGCAGGAAGAGCTACCATCACCGATAACGTTATACGCAACAGCGGGTGCTACGGCGTTTATATACACGGCGTTAAAGACTCTGTGATCACGAACATGACTATTGACGGCGCGGCTGAGCACGATGGTTTACGTGTTGATCAGAGCACCAATATAACATTTAAAGAATCCTGTACAATACAGAATGCAAAGCGACACGGGATCAACGCTTCCGATTCGGACTTATATGTGGATGGAGTCACGATAAAAGAAAATGGTGGATACGGGATATATTTTGATACCGGCAATGACTTCACGCTCATGAATAGCACAATCGAGAACAATAAAGAGGGTGGTGTGACATTCCCGGGTTACGCCAAAGGAAATGCCGTGGCAGAGAATAACGTAATACGGGCTAATTTGGGCTACGGGTTGAATATTCAACTGTTGCCTTTAAGGCGTGCAACCATTACAAACAACCAGATTGACAGCAATTCCGGAACAGGGCTTAGATGTTGCATAAAAGCGGAAGGAGGAAAAGCAACAATACAAGATAACGTGATAAGCAACAGCGGCAAATTCGGGGTGATTCTGAACGGCGTTACGGACGCGGCAATCACGAACATGAGTATTGACGGTGCGGCTGAGCACGATGGTTTATATCTTTGTTCCTGCACCAATCTAACAATTAAAGAACCTTTTACAGTACAGAATTCAAAGAGATACGGAATCAACGCTTCAAACTCGGACCTCTGTGCAGAAAGTGTTACGATAAAAGAGAATGGAGATTACGGGATATATTTTGAATCCGGCGAGGATTTCATACTCAAGAATAGCACGATTAAGAACAATGGCGGGGGTGTATTGGGTTATGCCAGTGGAAATGCAGTGGCTGCTAATAACGTTATAAGAAATAATGCAGGTCACGGGTTGTACATCCAGCTAGCAAAAGCAAAGCGTGCTGAGATTATAAACAACTGGATTGACCGCAATTCCGGAACAGGGCTTTATTGTTATATATCGGGGGTAGGAGCAAGCATAAAAGAAAACGAGATTAGTAACAGTGGAAGTTATGGTGCACATATATACGGTGTTACGGGTTCTGTGATTACCAGGAACACTATTTCGAATAGTTACAACCTGGGGATTTATCTCCAATCTTCGTCTGACAATGTCATATACCTGAACAATTTTAAGAACGACCAAAATATCTATGCTCAGAATTCAAGCAACGTCTGGAACTCGACACAGAAAATAAGCTACACTTACCGCAATACACAATACACGAGCTGCATGGGCAATTACTGGGACGGTTACAGTGGCAACGATTCTGATGGCGATGGTATTGGCGATACTGCTTACAGCATTGATTCTGAACAGGATTTCCGTCCGCTGATGCTGCAATGGAGTGTTACTTTGCATCTTCTTCGGGCTTCGACACAGGCGCAGGCACTTACCCCAGCATCCAGGGCACACACGAAGGTACAATCATACCGTCTGGTGACATCGTGGTTAGCAAAATGTACACCTACCCATGCACGGGTACTGGTGGAAACACCAAGTCCATCGAGATATACGAAGACGGAGTTTTAAAAGCAAGCGGCACCTGGAACGGCTACCTGCACGATTGGCATAACATAACTATTACGCCTTCGGTTACGCTAAAAAAAGGTCTTGAATACCGTTACGTGATAGAAACAGGTTCGTATCCGCAGATAATACATGTGCATGAATACCCAGACGCAACAGGTGGAACTATTACTTGCGATGTATTTACTGATGTAAACGGTCGCACCTATGACAACTGGATACCCGCGATTAGATTAGAATGAAATAGACAAGCAAGAGGGGAAGAGGTCTCCCCTTTCTTTTATAGAGGCTGTCCAACAATTCAAAACAGGGCAAAAAAGACGGGGTGACAGAGCTTTAAATCAGAAAAGAAGCAAAATTTTTGGTGTCAAAACCAATTGTGAGACAGCCTCTATAGGCGCCCGAATATGTTTATAGTGCGATGACTTATGAACATTCATTTAGGAGGCATAAGGAAAACGATAATGGATAGGAACAATGTGAAATTTTGTGTAATACTCTTTTTGGTTCTAATCGCAACGTTCGTAAGCATTGGAACCGCATCCGCTGCAGAACCGTATTATGTCAACCCCTGCGGATTCTGCGAGTCAACCCCGGATGTTGTGGTTACGACAAGTACTTGCGACCTGAGTATAGCTTATAACGAAATTGCCAATGAAAATGGAGTCGTAAACCCACTGTGGAAGTCGGTAGTACAATTGAATAACGCCTCTGATTCCGTAGCCGCTATTAATAACTCAGAAAAACCGCTTGGGTCCTCGGCAGAGGAATACTGGGCTGTTATAGTGGGAGGTAATTCGTTATTTGCACATCATGATGCCGAGGATATGTACAATGTGCTGACTATGGCATCAGAAAACTGGGATGCGAACCATATCCGACTTTTAGTTAACGAAAGTGCAACGAAGGCAAATATCAGGGATGCGATACGGTGGATGGCAAATAATGCGAATACTGAGGATACCTGTTTATTCTTTTTCTCAGGACATGGAGAGCAGTCAATAATAGATGATAATGGTGATGAGGTGGATGGTTTAGACGAGTCACTACGTACTTATTACAATGAGACAATATTAGATGACGAGCTTGAAGAATGGATTGGTGATGTGAAAGCAGAGAAAGTCGTTGCTATTTTAGAGGCATGCTATTGTGGCGGAGTTCTTACAATATTTCAAATAGAGGAAGTGCCGGATCGTGATGGGTTTGCCCAGGACCTTGAAAAAGTGAATTGTGTGGTTTTCGCTGCTTGCCGGGTTAATGAAGTGAGCTATAACTTGCAATTATTGAAAAACGGGATATTTTCGTATTATGTAGTACAGGGGCTATGGAGTGTGGCGGACCATAACACGGATGGTAAAATTTCGATTCGCGAATTATATGATTACTCTTACCCAAAAGTAGTTGGCTCCACAGAGACCTTAATAGATCAGGAAGATTATAATCCACAGCATCCGCTACTATGGCCGGAAGATGATATTGCAGACAACATATATATCATTAAATTAAAGGCACCAGCTCCAAAAAAGATAAGTGTTCCCGTGGAATACAGTACGATACAGAAAGCGATAGAAGCCGCAATGTCTGGAGATACAATAGAAGTGGCTACTGGAACGTATAACGAGAACGTAATATTAAATAAACCTCTAACCATTAATGCCCCTTATCGTGATTCAATAATACATGCAGCCAATAATTCTTTACCTTGTGTATTCATTACTGTGGATAACACTTCTATTTCCTGGCTTACATGTCGAAATGGTTCGGATGGTATAAGGCTCTTCATGTCCACTAATACTGTCATTAGTAATAACATTGCAAATTATAACCATTACCAGGGTATTGGACTCAGGACTTCAAGCGGGAACATAATCGCAAACAACACCGCTAAGTACAATGAAGTGTATGGCATCTACCTTGAGGAGTCAAACGACAACAGGATAACCGATAACGACGCCTCAAACAGTGTTGACTACAATGGGATAGGTTTAAACTCATCTAACAACAATGAGATACGAAATAACATTGCAAACTCTAACAACCTTGATGGAATCCGACTATCTTCTCATTCCGACAACAATATCTTGGCCAATAATATAGCCAACTCGAACAAAGAAGCAGGAATCCTCTGTTGGACTTCTTCCGCAAACATCTTGACCTACAACAACGTTAATTCAAATGATAAGGGTATCTGGCTGTATAATTACTCTACTGAGAACATAATAACAAACAACACGGCTAAGTACAATGAAGTGTATGGCATCTACCTTGATGAGTCAAACGACAACATGATAACCGATAACGACGCCTCAAACAGTGTTGACTATGATGGGATAATTTTAGATTCATCAAATAGTAACGAAATACGGAATAACATCGCAAACTATAACCATCAATTAGGTATTGGACTCTGGACTTCAAACGAGAACATAATCGCAAACAACACAGCTAAGTACAATGAAGACAATGGCATCTACCTTGAGGAATCAAACAACAACGAAATATACCTGAACAATTTCATGGATAACGATTATAACGTTTATTCTATTGGTTCAACCAACGTCTGGAACTCACAATCAAAAATAACATACACCTACAAGGGAAGCACTTACACAAACTACTTAGGCAACTACTGGAATGACTACACAGGAACAGATGGGAATGGTGATGGACTCGGCGATTCTCCTTACAGCATAGATTCAGATAAAGACGACTATCCGCTGATGGCGCCTTGGGTGAATTACTTCGCATCTGCATCTTCCGTCTTCGACACAGGCACAGGCACTTACCCCAGCATCCAGGGCACACATGAAGGCACAATCATACCTTCCTGTGACATCGAAGTTAGCAAAATGTACACCTACTCATGCGTTGGTACTGGCGGGCATACCAAGTCTATCAAGCTATACGAAAACGGAGTCTTGAAAGCAAGCGGCAACTGGTCCGGTTACCAGCACGACTGGCAGAACATAGCGATTAGGCCTGCTGTTACGCTAAGGAAAGGTCGGGAATACCGTTACGTGATAGAAACGGGTTCGTATCCGCAGATAATTCATGTGCCGGAATACCAGGCTGTAACAGGTGGAACTATTACTTGTGATAAGTTTACTGATGCGAACGGAAAGGTATACACGGATTGGATACCAGCGATTCGGTTATCATAGATTGAATAGACTTCAAATAGGGGATTTTTGCTTTCCCTATTTTTCTTTTTTATTTGTACCCCCCCCATTTTAGCCCTTCTGTGCTAATCTTGTGCACTCTCGTGTTTCTTACAACTACGATTTATCTTTTCCTCAATCACCCCATCCGAATCCTCCATTGCCCTTTCCGTATCACCAAAATGTGTCTTCGCCATCCCCATCTCAGCCATAACCGCCTCTACATCACCCGCCGCCACCAACTCCTGTAACCGCTTAGCACACGCCAAAAAAGTCGCGTGTACCTCACCCATCTCAAAATTCGTCTGCATCAGTGCGTACAGACGCGGGTCCTGATGCAATATCCGGCCCACGAAATCCGTTATAATCTCGTACATCGGACTCATGAACTTCCGCGACCCTTCAACATCAAACTCAAGCTCCTTTAACGTAACGCCAAACGCAATAAGAACAAAATGTGTCAATCCCATGATGACCGACATTACCTCGTCATGCACCTCACCCGTCAATATCTCTATCTTCGCACCGTTACGCTCAAACATCTCATATACACGCTCGTATAACGTACCTTTCCTTACCGGCACGAATATAACCGTTTGACCACGCATACTCGTCGCAGAAGGCCCGTATAACGGATGTGTCCCTAATACTTCCACACCCTCGTTTGTAACCAGGCGCATCAACTCTACCGGCACTTTCTTAACAGACGTTATGTCCATCAACAACGAGCCGTCACGCATCTTTGGTCCCACACGCTCGATTACAGCTCCAGTCAAGTCTATGGGCACCGCTAAAAGTAACACGTCTGTATCCACAATCCTTTCTGTTTGCGATTCGTCTGGCAGCCCTGAAATATCGGCCTTCAAGAACTGCACACCTATTTCTTCTGCTATCGCTTCAGTTTTTGCGCTTTTATCTACTATTTTAACTTCAGCACCGTTATCTTTGAAAAAACCGGCAAACCATTGCCCCATACCACCGGCACCGCCTAATATCGTGACTCGCATCCTGTATCTCCTATACTAATATCATGTTAATACGTGTCCACACATAAAAAGCGTTTGTTTTGCAGTTACGTCAATTGTACCGGGACAAAAAGTTCTTCAGCTCTCGTATTAGAAACTCGCCGCCCGTTACTTTAACCTTTTCCGCTATCAATACATATTCTCCTTCCGATTCCGCTACTACACTGCCCCGGATCTTTATCGGCGTGCCAAACGCAATATCCGTTCTATTCGCACCTGAATCCAGATATACCGCGCCGGTACCATCGTCTAACACGCTTCTGTTTTTATGTTCCTCCGCCGAACTTGATACAATATCGCCTTCTACTATCACATCAAACGCACCGCAGCAACCGACAATATCTTTTATCGTCCTCTTCTTCGGCTTTCTCAATTCGGCATAACCCGGAAAATCTATCGTCTGCTCGTGCAATTGCGTTTTTTTACCGATATACAGTGTGGGTAGTCCCTTCCACACCTTCACATAAGCGTTCTCTATCTGTACTACTGTATTCTTCACCATTCGCGCCTGCGACCACGCAACAAACGGCACTTTCGCGGTGTAATCAGCAATTACACCTGTAAGAACAATTTTTTGCTGGCCTTCTTTTGTCCTCATCGTTTTTGGCGAAACTTCCAGGACCCTACAAAGGGTGTTTATTCCAGATTCGCCTGGCTTCAAGCACCTTAGTTCCCGGGTTCCACTGTCCTGAGGCGCAAAACAGAAAAAGCCGTGTCTCTTATATACTCGTTGCATTTTGTAGTCTTAAGTTATGTTGTGGAACGTGCAGTTACCACTTTAGCCACACTGTCCTGTATAAGTTTAAGCATCTCAAGCATTTCTACTTGAGTCATAACTGGCAATGCACCTTTGGCCTTCAGCTCATTGATCCGTTTTGTTGCGTCTCCACCCGTGAAATCTCGTGCCCCTACACCATTAGCGTCCAGCACAAGTACGGATTTGCACATTTCCAACGCCGCTTCTGCCGCTTCCAGGTTCCTCAAATTACCGAAACCCACCGGAATACCGCATAGCACAACGACATCCGCTTCGTCAATCAAATTCAAATGCGCCTGAAACGCATCATCCGAAATCGGTGAGAACGGTGCTTCGGTCACTATCGGAATGTTCAAGAGCTGTGCAACTTCATAATCGGTATCCAGCAGGTTCACCACACCCGCAGTCACTTTGTAGCCTTTCTCCGTGAGCACGTGCATTAACGATGCGCCTTCACCACCGCCACATATCAGATGAATCGTGGCTTTAGCCGCACTCGCGTTGCTTTTTAAATGCGATGGCACAGGAGACACGTAGCAGAGGTTAGTTAACGCATGTCGTTTTGCTATAACGTTCGCACCAAATGCGTTCTTTATGTTAGCCGCAGTCAATACCTCTTCTTGTGTACCCGCAGCCGCGATTTCTCCCTTGTGCAGCAATACTAAACGGTCGCAATATTGCGCGGCTAAATTTAGGTCGTGGATTACTGCTATTACTATCAAACCCTCCTGCAGGGTCAACCGCTTCAGAAGCTCCATTATCTCGATTTGATAATTTATGTCGAGATGAGAAGTAGGCTCATCCAGCAGTAAAACCCGGGGCTCTTGCGTTAACGCTCGCGCGATTATAACAAGCTGCCGCTCGCCACCGCTCAATTCCGTAATCGGTCTTTCTGACAGATGCCAGCAGTTAGTAAGCTCCATGCTCCGCTTCGCTATTGACAAGTCTTTATCAGTTTCCAGCTCCAGCCGACCAAGATGTGGATTCCGACCCATAAGCACGACGTCCAGAGCAGAGAAGTCGAAATTAACAGCAGTATCTTGCGGTACAACAGCGAAATTACGTGAAAACTCGCGGTCCTTTATCTTCAATATGTCTCGGTCATCTAATAAAATCGTGCCTACTTTCGGTCTTAAGATACGGCTGATAGCCCGCAACAAAGTCGTCTTGCCCGAGCCGTTCGGACCGATAACACCTAAAAGCTCGCCCTGTGCCACACTGAAATCCACGCTCGTCAGCACTTTCACGAGTCCGTAGTACGCATCCACTTCTTTTATCTCTAAGGTCATTCTATGATAAAAGTTATATGTCCCATAAAAACAATCTATAGTTTCAATGAAGTGCTCAGATGCTGAGTTGCAGGCTCCATCTTTAAGTACAGGATATGTGACTGGCGTGACAGTCAAAATGTAAACCAAATGAGATACAAAAAGGTTGTAGTATTAATTTTTGTGATGCTGTTAGTTGCATCAGCAGGATGTATAAGTTCACATTCTCCAGTCATAGAAAAGCAAGAATTGAAAGAGGTTATGGGTGGCAGGTATAATGGGTCATTGTGGCTATACAGCTATGACGATTATGAAACTACTCGCATACACTTCACAGTTGATGAAAAAACGTATGTTGGATACCCCTGGAATGAGAGTTATATTCCTGCTCTTGATTGGATAAAAAACAATACTCCAAAAGATGCTGAATTCTTGTGCTGGTGGGATTATGGTGGAATGATTATGGGCTATACAGAGAGAAATGTTGTTGCGTATGCGGCATCAAAGAAGTTGAAAGAAGTAGTAGCAGGATGGGACGAGGAAGGCTGGGAAGAGAAGAAACTACCACTTTCTGATGAGATAATAACTGACGTCAGCACGGCATTGATAACAAATGACTCTACTCAGACAAAAGAATTCATGGAAAAATATAATGCAGAATACGTATTCGTTACGAAATGGGACGTAGAAGAGGGTATCTTTGGTGCGATAAATATAGGCGCCTATGGTACTGAAAAAGTGCATGTAGGTAGTGATGAGTCTCATAAAACTATATTGGTGTGGCTGTGGTCAGAAGATAACGTACAAGGGTTTGAAAACGTTTATTCTGATGATACAGTTAAGATTTACAGGATAATATATCCGCAAGAGAATACGTGATGCGATTTGAATTTACAATTGCAATCTAGGATTGTAAAAATCCAGGATAAACGATTCAGAGCATAAATGCCCTTTGTTCAAATCCGCCTACGGTGAACTGTTTTTGTGTTTGTATAGCAGGGATAAAAAACACCGGAAACGCTATACGCAACCCCGCAAAAGCGAAAAAAAAATCTGGATGGTCCTCAAGAAACCATCCGAAAAATCTGCACACTTTAAAACTCTATGTTCAGGCCTATTACCTACACACATATACCCAATTTTTTCGCCGTTTCGTCCCACTGCCCTAAAGCTAAAGATTGCGCTGTTACCGTGGATGCCATACTTAGCAAAAACACGGCTATCACCAGTACTCCACTTACTCCTCGGATTATCATCGTGGTCATCTCCTCTGTCGCGGCGGAAGCATATCGAGCAGCACCCGGTATTTCCCCTCGTATTCGCCTTCGGTCATTGCCAGCTCGCCATCGCCTATCCAGATACCTTCGTGGCGCATAACTGTTATGCTTATAATGCCCACGATTCTGTTAGTGTCTGCGAGCTCCCGTAAGGGTCCCACGACATTGGCGTCAAATCTGCGATCTCCGTTTGTCTCCGTAACTGACAGGTTATCAAGCCGGTAGTGGTACTCACCAAGCCGCATATGTCCTCGGTAGAAAGGATTGCCTTTCTCTACTTCTGCCCGTATGTCCTCGATACTCTTGTCCCCCCCTATAAGTGCTCTAATGTCTGACGGGTTGATGCGCCGTACCCGCAGGGCGTTTATCCTGAGCACATGAAAACTACCGTCTTCATTCAACGCGAACCCATGCCCTGTATGAACGACTATATTTGGTTCTTTCATTGCTCCGTGCGATTCGCCTCTCGCACCTCCTGACAATACCGCCTTCGCTATGTTCTCTCTCTCGCTACCTTTTTGTTCCGGTTGTGCCACTGCAACACCCGTTACCGCGATACTCAGCAGCAATGCTGCCACCGCACCGATGCACAAAAACAATCTCCTTTTTCGTTCCATATATTTTTACCTCCACTTTCACCTCGCTTTGAACGATATAAAAAGCTAACACCGAACTAACCGTCCGAAAAACCGTTCAGAACGTTCAGTCACGTTCAGTTTTCGATAAGAACCATTCGGATAGTGCTATAATGTTCGTTCTGCCCCATTCTTTCTTTACTATTATCTTCCTTCTTTCGAGTGTACGCAGTATTCCGGTCAATGACGACTTAGGTATTTCCGTTTCGTATCTAAGGTCCGCCTGAGTCATTTCACCGTTGTGCTTTAGCAGCGCATTCACTATTGCTTGCTCCCTATCTGTTAGCGTCTCCATCACTCGCTCTATCTCGGGGGTGAGCTCGATCTTTTCTTCTTTTACCTTCGCGGTATCCTCAAAGTGGTCCTTTCGCTTCATCCTCACGACGACACTGCCAAGTGCCAGAACCAGAACCGCTAACGCAATGATGAGTACTAAGTATCCGAAGTTAGAATCAGTAGTACCCTCCTCGTGCACACCCGTGCTATCCTTGAGTGGCTGCTGGTACTCAATAGTGGTCATAGGATTTTCCACGTCATAGCCCTGGACATCTATGATAAACGAACCATTGGACGCCGACACGAAATATCGCATATCCGACGAGCAGTTGATTTCGCCCAGACGCACATCACCGGGCAGATAAAAAATAGTGTGATAATCGGTGTAATAATCACTGGTAGCGAAATTCAAAGCCCAGTTATCGCCTATCTTTCGTGTCAAACCGTTTGTAAGCGCATATAATTGGTTTATATCCGTTTCGTAGATATACTCCGAGGTATCTGATAAAAGTAGATTCTCAACGCCACCCGGTTCAATGTAGCCGGTCACAAGTGCTTTGCCCGTTTCATCCACGTAGATTTCCAGCACGAGTTGGTTGAAATAAGTATCGTTCTCCAACTCATAGCTGTCGTAACCGCTGGTACCTACAACGGCAACTGCTGTCGCTGTTGTGATTACAATAACGATAAAAAGTTGCAACAAGCAAGGGCTGAGTCGTTTGCCTCGGTGTTCAAACCACTTCGACTCCTTCAACATCTGGTCTTTTTGTAATCGGTAACCGTTTCAGCTCCTTCGGCACTTTCACCCTCAGCACATTCGTAGAACGTATGTGATAAACAGGATCACCGGTCATGGGATCATACTCCGCGGTACGAATGACGCTACTGATTATCGTTTTAAACTTCAATGTCGTGCCATCTTCCAGCTTATATTCATTCCAATCCTCTTTTATCGTATCAAAGTCAACATCCTCTGCCTCTACTTCTCCCCCTTTTGGTAATCGTACTTTCACTTTCTTCACCTTTCTTTTACTTCTTATCTTACCGTTAGATATAATAAACCTTTCTTTCAAAAAGGAAGCGTTACCAAAGTAATTAAACACTTATATACAACGAATCAGCGCTCCTTATCAAGTACTGTTATGTACCGGTCTAAACTCTTATGAACCCGGTACTTGTGCTTCTCGAGAACACGGAAATTGCACCTGCGAAAAAGGGATTGCAGCGATTGCGAACTAAAGACTATAACCATTCTTCCTCGGCTTTTAAGCACGCGATGTATCTCATTCAGAGCATTCAAA
>QENJ01000087.1 GCA_013374505.1 Candidatus Methanophagaceae archaeon | reverse complement strand
GAATAATGGCACTAACGCTACGGGTGCATTCAATGTTAGTTTCGTTCTTGACAGTTTCCACGAAGAAGTGAGGATAGACAATTTGACGACCAATAGCACGATAAATGTGTCTGTTACAGATACAACGCAGCGACATGCCGGCGAATTGGTAGAGATAAACGTTACCGCGGATTGCAATGCCGAGGTTGCCGAATCCAACGAGACAAACAATGCCTCTACTATGAATACAACAGTAGTGAACAACGGCTACAAGGGCAAGCGATACACAGGTGGCGAGGACATAACCACCTGGGAGACGTTTGAGCTTAACGGTAACCTGCTCTATTCGGTTGGTGATAGTTATTACCTAAGTGCTAGTACTTACCCACACTGGACGACTTATACCGCTAACTGGACTGCGAGCGATTTGCCTTTAGACGGTGCAAGCGTCCGTGAAGCGAGGCTTTATGTGCCCTACACATGGGATAAAGCAGGCGTGATGCCGGATGAAGCCAATCTAACGTTTAATGGTAACGCTCAGGCACGGGCACAGCATTACAGCGATGACCGAGTGGTTCCGGACAGCAAGCCATACGGAATGCTGGTATATAATGTGACTGCGGATTTCAACTCAAGCGAAAACAACGCGGTTCTTACCAACTCGCACTCGGGCGGTGGTAATATATCAATACGAGGCATGCTCCTTGTGATAATCAGCGCCGATGACCGCGAACCGGAGCGGAAGATAATAATAAACGAGGGGTTTGACTTGCTCTACGGTGGTTTGGCTAAATGCACGACACCCGCGGAGGCGACTGCGTATGCGCCAATCGGAGCGATAGCGCTTGCAGGAGTAGAGAAAGCGACACTGATAACCGTTGCTCCCGGTGCTGGTCCGAACGAAGGCAATTTGCTCTTCAACGGGCAGACCTGGACTGACGTGTGGAATTTCACAGGTAGTACAGAAATAGGTATCAAAGAGACCAATGTGACTTCGTACTTAAACGCAACAGCGAATGAAGCCGGGATCCAGAGTAGTGAAGATTGGATGGAGGCGAGTAATGCGTTCCTCGTGGTGGAATACCAGGCAGAAGCACCAACTTGTAATGTTTCATTAACCGCCGGCTGGAACCTTATTTCTGTACCTCTAAACCTTAGTTCATGGGTGCTTGGGAACGAATCAGCAGTAGGAACTCCGTTTAACGTAACTCCAAAGAATAGTTTAGCCAGTATTTACCGATACAACATCACTTCCGGGTCATTCGATAAATGTGACTACCTGGACGACTGGGGCTGGGCACCGGCAACTGGTTCTGAGGGCTTTACTGTGTTGGAACCCGGTAAAGGCTATTGGGTGTGGGCTAATAACGAGTGCAATTTGAGTTTTACGGGAACGGTACCTTATGACTTAGACGTCACTTTAAACGAAAACTGGAACCTTATTGGCTGGTACTCTCTGACCGAGGCTTTGTTAGGTAATGACTCAGTAGTTGGTGACCCGTTAAACGTAACACCAGAGAATAGTTTAAAGTCTGTTTACAGGTACAACTCTACAACTGGGTCATTCGATAAATGTGACCATCTGGACGACGACTGGGGCTGGGAGCCTGCCACGGGATCAGAGAGCTTTACTGCGTTGGAACCCTGTAAAGGCTATTGGGTGTGGGCAGAAAACGAGTGTGTGTGGGGGCATAACGTATAATATCCGAAAAGAGTGGCAAAGTGATAGTAAAACCGGAAGGCTGGTATACAGCACATGTGATGGCATTAGCAGTGTTTGCGTGTTTGTTTTTTTGCACGCCTGCTTTCGCATGTTATAACTGGCATGGCTTCCCGATGCAGGGCGAGGAACACCCGTTGTTTGGCAACGGTACGGTGGCAAACGGCACGGTGATCGGCGGCGTTTACTATGACGCCGGGCACGGTCTAACAGAAGAAAGGCCATACACACAAACGTTCAGCGTGCCTGCCTATGATAAAGTGCGGTTTGCGCATCTATATGCTCATGTCTGGGGCGGAACGAAGGACCATCATGGCTGGCTAAATACAAGCTTAAATGGGCATAGTTTAGGGAATTTTACGCTGCTTGGCGATGACGATGTCGGTTCCGAGTGTGGGAAGCAAGTGTGGTGTGCATCGCATGGCACATACTTCGTGTGGTATAATGTAACTGACCTCGTGACAGCGGGTACTAACATCGCAACCGCCACCACAGGTAAGCTAAAAGGCAGCTTTGATGGTCGTGTCGGCACAATCGAGCTGATTGTGGTATACGAAAAAGCGGGTATGGTAGAAACACGATACTGGGTCGTGCAGGGTCATGACGCATTAGCCTATGCAGACTTTGGGCATGCAGCCAAGGACTACGGCTATGCGTATTTTAATGGCGTTATAGACCCGAATGAATGGGAAAGTGCAGTGCTTTATACCTCATTTATGACTGGGGAGTCAGGTGATGGCGATACGCTGTGGTTCAATGGTGATGTACTTTGTGAAGACTGCGCGAACGCCGAGCAGGGCAACTATTGGGACTTCAAGATTTTTGATGTGAAAGACAATCTAACAACAAGCGATAACTATGCAAAGTACTGGCGCGGTGGTGATTACTATGCTCACTGGTTAAATACGGTGTTAGTACTCAGTAAGGAACCGGAACCTACGGTTAAGAATATTGATTTAAACCAAGGCTGGAACATTATTTCTGTGCCTCTAAACCTTAGTTCATGGGTACTTGGCGAAGAGGCAGTTGTGGGGTGCCCATTCGATGTAACACCCACGAATAGTTTAGCCAGTATTTACCGATACAATACCACTTCAGACACATTCGATAAATGCGACTATTTCGATGACTGGGGCTGGGCGCCTGCCACTGGTTCTGAGAGCTTTGCTACGTTGGAACCTGGTAGAGGTTATTGGGTAATGGCAAAAAGCGATTGCAACTTGACTTTTACGGGAACTGCGCCTTCTGATATCAATGTGGCGTTGGATGCTGACTGGAACATTATCGGTTGGTACTCGTTGGAAGAAGCGTTGTTGGGTGAAGAATCGGTAGTCGGGAATCCGTTGAATGTAACGCCAAAGAACAGTTTGACATCTATTTACAGGTATAATGTTTCTACAGAACAGTTCGATAAATGCGACCATTTTGATGACTGGGGCTGGTGGCCTGCCACTGGTTCTGGGACCTTTACTGAGTTGAAACCGGGTAGAGGCTATTGGGTGTGGGCTGAGAATGGGTGTGCGTGGCGGCATAGGTTATAATGAATAAAGAAACGACAAGAATTGTGAGTGCAATGATAGTGGCAGCTCTTTTAATCATGCCGTTGACTGTATATGCTAGAGTAGTACCGCAACCACATGGTATCCAGGGGATTGTGTATATGTCCGATGGTGTAACAGAGGCGCCAGCGGGCACGAGCTTTAGCGTGAACGATACAACAAATGGCTTTTTTATTGAGGGGACAACGGGTGCAGGACCGCACAACGGCTGGTATTCGGTTTCTATAGACGGAGAAGATGGCGACACCGTAATATTAAGAGCCTGGAACGAAACGCACTATGGAGAAAGAACCGTCATACTTACAGGTGGTGATATGAGGGGAATTGCGATATTATTAAATAAAACGCTAGGTCCCGAGCCACCGGTAACTGTTTTCGATACAGGTGCACCAGACAATCCATACCCAACAATCGCAGGTACACACAACGGAACTTTAAAGCCAAATGTAACGATCAAAGTAACCTCGCTTTTCACGTATCCCTGCGCAGGCACCGGAGGGCATACGGAGTATGCAAGGATATGGAACTCAACATCAAATGCAACGGCAAAATGGGAAGGCTATAAAGAGGATTGGCACAACCTCTCTTTTTCCGAACCTTTTACGCTCGTGGCTAACGAAACATACAACTATACTATTATAACCGGTTCATATCCGCAGATTCATCATACAAAAGCACTGCAAACCGCAAACGGCTGGATTAACTGCACGGAGTTTACAGATGCGAATGGAAAACTTAAAGATTGGGTACCTGCGATAAGGTTATTTGTATATTACAACAAATAAGATTTATAAAATCAAATCAACAGAAAAGAGAGGAAACAAAGAAGGTGATAGTAAAGATGAAAAAAAGGTATACGGCATCTGTTATAGCAGTAGTCATGTTTGCGTGCTTGCTTTTTTGCACACCTGCTTTCGCATGTTACAATTGGAATGGTTTCCCGATGCAAGGCGAGGCGCACCCGCTGTATCACAACGGTACGGTGGCAAACGGCACGGTGATTGGCGGCGTTTACTATGACGGCGGAGACGGTTTAACCGGCGAAATGCCTTACACACAAAAGTTCAGCGTGCCTGCCTATGATGAAGTACTGTTTGCACATCTCTATGTGCATGTTTGGGGCGGAACAGAGAACTATCACGGCTGGTTAAATACAAGCTTAAATGGGTATAGTTTAGGTAACTTAACGCTTCTTGGCGATGATGATGTTGGTTCCGACTGCAACAAACAAGTCTGGTCTACATCGTGCGGCACATACTTCGTGTGGTATGATGTAAAAGACTTCGTTACCGCGGGCACTAATGACGCAACTGCGGTCACAGGTAAGCTAAAAGGCAGTTTTGATGGTCGTGTTGGCACAATCGAGCTGATTGTGGTATACGAAAAAGAAGGTATGGACAAAACTCGATACTGGGTTGTTCAGGGTCATGACGCATTAACATATCTCTATTCCGGGCATGCAGCCAAGGACTACGCCTATACGTATTTCAATGGCTCGATAGACCCGGATGAATGGAAAAGTGCAGTCTTTTATACTTCATTTATGACCGGTGCAATTGCGGATGGCGATACGTTGTGGTTCAATGGTGACGTACTTTGTGAAGACTGCGCGAACGCCGAGCAGGGCAACTATTGGGACTTCAAGATTTTTGATGTGAAAGATAATCTAACAACAAGCGATAACTATGCAAAGTACTGGCGAGGTGGCGATAAATATGCTCACTGGATGAATGCGGTATTAGTACTCAGCCAGGAATCGAAACCCGACCTTATAATTGAGAAGATAGAGGAACCGGTGTTACCTTATTATAACTACACACTTGCCGTTGTTGCCAACCACACCTATAACGTTAATGCTACTGTCAAGAACGTAGGCAGTGGCACTGCTGCGGAGTCAAACGTGACACTGCATGCAGACACTACACTAATAGGCACACTACCGGTTCCCAGCCTTGATGCCGGCGCAAGCAAAGAAGTACAATTCACATGGACTCCCACGGATTCCGGCACTTACACACTCGAGGTATCTGCGGATGCCTTTAACCAGGTAAACGAAACTGATGAGACGAACAATAACATGTCTAAGAATATAGAAGTGCTACCTGAAGTGCAGGCAGACCTCGTTATCACACCGAATGATATAGTTTTTCTCCCTTCTTTTGCATGGCACACTGCGAATAATAAAACAACAATTCAGGTAGATGTAACTAACAATGGGACCAGAGATGCAAACAACTTTGAGGTAACGCTTTCTGTTGATAACGGGCCAAAGACTAGCACAGTAACCTCCGTAGCTGCAAAAGCGGTTAGAGTGACTTCGTTTGAATATGATGCAGCCAAAGGAGGACCTTATACTGTAACGGTGGTTCTTGATGCGAACGGCGCAGTCACCGAGTCTACGAAAACAAACAATGAAGCCGCCAAACCCTTCACGGTGATAGAGCTAATGATAAGAGATACGCATCACTATGGCAATACTTCAACATACAATGGCAAGGAATCCGGCTTCACAGATGTAGAGATGTTTGATGTCGTAAAGCTCGTGCCGGAGAATACCACGCCGTGGGCCGCCTTGAACTCAGTTGTTGATGTTTGCCTGCTTGTAGAAGGGGCACAGGGGTCCTATAAGTTTGGCATTGATGGCCTAGACGCGGACACTGAGGAACGTATCTACTGGTATCCCTACATAAATGGAAGATATGTGCCTATTGATACATGTGGCGTATATTATCCTTTAATGGATGGTGAAACATTACACTGGGACTTCCAGAAAAATATTTATAGCGCAACCGATAGTTTCACACCGCCTTGCACGGTGCAGAGCTACAATGACCTCTATCCCGAGCCATTTACGCATGGCTACTGGGGCACAGAATGGAATACAACCATCGTGTATCCCGTGGAATCGCCCGAATACGCGGGCATAGCGAATAAAATCAGAAACAAGCTTGTTTCTAGTGGCGTGCCACACGCGAGGATAGACTTAGATACCGATTCTAATGTGACCTCCGCGGAGAAGCGGAAGACAAATAATCTGATACTGCTCGGAAACTACACGGGAAATGATATAATAGTGGAGATTAATCCATATCACGAATACTTTGGTATGGTTGTTTTCTACCTTAACGGGAAGATGATTGACGACTATGATAATGCAGAGTACGATTCTGGTAGTGTAGTTCAAGCATGCGACAACCCCTACGATAACGGCTATCTTGGCACAAACTATTCCTGGGCAGATCAGGGACCGGTGATATTCATGGCTTCCGGCTTGACGGACAGCGACGCAAAAGCCGCGGCGGAACTGCTCATCAACAGAACGGAAGAGCTAAACATGTTCTGGGTAGTGAAGGCGTCATCAGCAACAGGATTTTTCGATACTGGTTGTGGTACCTATCCGAGCATCTCGGGAGTTCACAAAGGTAATTTCACGCCTAAATGCGACATCGAGGTTCAGCAAATATATACGTATCCGTGTACAGAGACCGGGGGACACAGCGAACGGGTTATATTCTATAACAGCACAGGCGAAATAATAAATGCGAGCGGGAACGGTTATCAGGGTGACTATCATAACATCTCGGTTTCGCCTTCGGTCACGCTGTCGGCAGGTACAGAATACAGTTACAAGATATTTACGGATTCGTATCCGCAGATAATCCATGAACAAACACTTACAAACGACTATGGAACGATCAACTGCACTGAGTTCATAGATGCGAATGGGAGAAGATTTGGCGATTGGATACCGGCGATTAAGCTATTCTGATTCGCCAATCGTAATTCTTCTTTTCGTCTTTTGCAATTTAAACACTTTTTCAGTGTTTATTTTTTTTGTGCCACCGCCTCTCCCACCAATACCCAACGCAAACAAGCGAAACCGCCACTGCTACCACTGCAAGCCGTATCAAAAGTGCAAAAAGCGAGAACCTCACACTGCCTCCACCACCCGTCTCTTCCGTACGAGCCACCGTGCCTTTCATCAACCGCCCGGTAATCGTCTTTCCGGTTTTGCCACCGGTTACAGTTTTTCCCGCGGCACCTGCGGTTGTACCTGCACCCAGACCTTCCCCTGTGCCTTCGCCCGAACCGGAACCTTCTTTCCAGGCACTTGCCGATGAGCCGCCGCCTCTAAGTCGCGGTAGCATACCGCGGACTGCAACGAGCTGAGAGTCATCGTTATTGTCCTCGTTCAATTCACGTACTTCATTGTCGCAGTCCACAGAGACGTTCAACCTCACAATCTGTCCAACCGCACGCGGTGTCCACGGTAAAGTCAACTGCACACGACCGCCGCCTTCTAACGCTTCAACCGGCACCGTCCTTTCCGGCTCTCCATTCACCGAGAAGCAGACACTAAAATTCCTCGCTTCGCTTTTTCCTTGATTTTCTATATCCACAGTTATAGGCAGTCCTACTACAACGCTCCTCGGTATGCAAGGCACGAGGTCTGGTAGGTATTTCACCTTCAGGATTGCATGTTTCAACACGAGATAATTTCCTCGGCTCTGTACCTCTGCACTGTTTTTGCCGTCCTTAACATCCACGTATTCCCATTCGTTCTCGGTAAATGCTATTGTTCTTGGAACTCGATATTCCCAATGGCCCGTAGTATCTCCTATCAAATTCCCTACCCTCTGCATCCCCAAGCCCTGAAAAACGAGTGTGTCTCCTTTTCCTCCGGCTTCCGGGAGTAGTTTAGAAGCATCATAAGAGGTGTAAGGCGCCAATACCGTCAAGAGAGACGCATTTGCCTTCTGCGCATCAATACCCTCGAAGATACATTTCCGCGTGCATTCGTCAAACTCGAATCCTGTAGGGTATTTCAGGTTCTTTGCCATTAGCACATCACTACCCTCGCCAATCCAGTAAGAAGTAAGCACTGAGTTACTATCCTTATATACAACAATAAGCGCCATACCATTAACACCAAATCGCATGGATTCTTTTCTCGTGAAGTCTGCTTCAGCGTGCCAGTTCTTTCCGTCACAAACTGATGTTACATCATAGCAATATGTAGCATAAGTATAATTCTGCGCGGACGCACCAGTAGTGTCCTCATAGATAGTTGGGTTCGGTATTTCCTTTTCCTTTTCATTAAATGTTAGCGTCACTTCAGGCAGGCATCCGATACGAAACCCGCGATGTTCTAAATCCGCTTTGTCGCCCCAAACATACATGTAGAGACGTGCAAGCACTACTTCGGCATTTTGTGGTAATTTGGGGTCAAATACATGAGAATAATCGTAACTTTCAGTACTATCCGGCACGGGGCATACGTAGCTGCAATACGGTTCATATATGATTCCGCCATTGAGCATACCCGTGCCACCGATTGGTAAAGGCTTATTTTCAGCCCTGTATCCTGGCTCTCCGGCTTTTACTTCATCAGAGACGGAAAAAACGTTATTTTTATCATTTATATCTGGTATTTCGTTCTTTTCGTTTACCGTTACTTTCACACGATAAAACCCCTTTTCCGGCGTCCATGAGAAGTCCACTTCGCTCGTCAGTCCGGGTTCAAGACGGGTGATTTGTTTAGATTTGGGAAAACCAGCAACTGGCTCATCCGATGTTGCATTATCTGATTTGTTCACATACAGCTTAACATAAAACTTCGAAGCAGCAACGCAGCCAGTATTTTTTACCTTTACTCGTATTGTATGGTTTTCGTGTGCAATTAGTTTAGTTGACGATACATTATTCTCGTTTATGTTCAAAAACGTTATTTCCGGGAACACAAACGTCAAATCAGGACCCATCATCTTCTTTTCGTCATTATTACCTTCGTTACTCTCCTCCACCATATTCTCTGGGTCCGCAAACACAGTCAAATTGTATATCTCGTTCTCAACATCAAACGGCACATCCACCTGTCTTGTTGCTTTCGCACCAATCTCGTATGGTTTAGCCGTACCCGGTGGCTCATCCACGCCATACTCGTATCTATCAACCTTGTAGCGTCCTTTATTCAATATTAACGAGACGGGATGTGTAATGGAATCTCTCTTGGAATCCACATCTACCCAGGAACTCCAGAAGCCTTTAGGTCTATCCTTTTTGTAGTCCACCCATGAAGTTCTATTCCCGATGCGAAGTGACCCGTTCTTCTTCTCATCCACATACAAATACTCGAAATGCACCCGCATTACTTTGGCATCCGTATGCGAGATCGAATAAAAACCGTCATTTTGCACTTTAAACGGTCGAACTTCCTTATCCCCTGTGTACACATCACGAATGAACCGCACAGTAACATTATCTGCCTTTTCATGTCCTATATTTTCTATCTCTGCTTTTGGTGGTCCATCACAGGTGATATTAGATACCGTGAGATCAGGAATCTTGGCATTGAGCACTTTTACGAGTTCGTTATTGCTTTCGTTCTGTTCATACAGCACGTTGTCCATATCAACAACTGCATAAATCTCATAACCTGAGGAACCATTGCCCACACGCATCTGATGCAGTATTCCCGTGACGTTGGTCGAATTGCCCGGACCCAGAGATACCGCGGTATGGTTAAGACCGATTTTATGCGATATTTTATCTATGCCACAGCCCCATACCTTTCTGCCGCCATCCGCTTCTGTCGTCTCACGGTCATTATAACTAACAGAGTTAAAAGGCAGCAGCTCTATTTTAGTCGTATTCCCCTTCGTCCAGACCTCTATATTTTCGCCATTAAAGGAGTAGAAATACGCACTCGTGTTCTTATACAAATCCTCTACTTTCATTCGTCTTGTTATTGATCCTTTGTCCAATCCAATTTCTGCAAATTGTACGCCAGTCCAGTTCGCTTCCGGATATGTAACTATAGTTTCATTGAAATCGTCTGTGGGATGCGCCGTCTCGTAATCGTAAATCTCTTCTTTAAGCGCCCATAGGTCAACCGAGAAATTCGCGGTGCTGTTTCCGTTATTAAAGATGTGTGCGGTTACATTTACCGGTACATTCTTCGGCACCGGCGGCAACGGGTCAAAAGTTATATTTACAACTGCCGGGTCCTCATATGGCACCACGTAAAAACTCGTATTTAATTCGTTGTTTGATTCGTTCATCTCAGCCGCCTTGTTTTCCGGGTCAATAACCATTTGTATAGCATGAGGTCCTGCATTGGCAGGAGTCCACATCACTGTGTAGTTCTTCGTTTCTTCTGCTTGCAGCTCTAACCCCGAAATATTCGCTATTCTATTCATACACTGATATTTGTCTATAACGACATTAGATTCAGTGCTGTCACCGCATTTCGTTGGTGCATAAACATAAGCGGTATCACCCGTTATCCAAGAAGAATTCGCAGGTCCTTGTCTATTCTCCTGCCACTCCTCGACTAATTTACCGGCTTTATCTCGGATATAAACAAACCCGCGTGTCTCGATACCCGGAGCGTTCTTTGTGGTTATATTCAGCGAGTTGAACTGTATTTTTAGTGCATCGACACCCGGATGTGTTATCACGTATCCATATCCGTACGGATACCCTTGCGGGCTGAGTTCAAATCGTGGCGAGAGGTCTACCCAGTCATGCACGGCAAAAACGTCCACATCGCTAACTCCTGCTATCAACCCACTATTTGTTATGCTCGTGTTTATGTATACGGTACTGCCCTCATTTTTCCCGTTTAGCTCCGTGTCATTACCCGAAATAGAAATGTTAGAGACCCAGAAATCCGGCAGCACTTTTAGCTGCTTCACCTGCTGGTTATCCTGTTTGTCGTGTTCCGGCACTACTCCTTCCGAGTCTGCATCTATACACGCTGTGTAAATACCTTTTCCGGCTGTTTCTACCAGCGAAAGGTTGAATGTGTCGTCAACACCCAATGACCTGTTCCGTATTGTTATATCACCGGGATAAAATAATAGCTCCACTCCCTGACCCACTCCATGCAGAACACTTACGCTTACGGTATCGCTCATTACAGGAATACAACACGGCTCTGTTGGTACCGCAACTTCTTCTTTGCCGTCATATATTCGTATGTCCCCTTCTTTCACCCAGTAAACCTTTTCGCCGTTTTCCAAATGCCATGTCGCATTAACATGCACGCAAATACAGTTCGCGCCGGCGTAACTCCTGTTTACCCATCTTATGCTATTATAGACGTCATCAACACCATAAAAACACGGGATAACCTCATACCCGTGTTCGTTCTTATATTGACCAAAGAACAAGAAAGAGTCAAAGTTATTGGCATGTAATACGCCTTGATTTGTGACCGTAGCGTTTACCGTGACTGTAACATTGTCCCGGTTAGCTGTTGTATTGAAGGAGATGTTCACGGTTAAGTCTGCACCGAGTACTTTTGCCCTGAGTTCACCTTTATTATTCGATTCGTTCGTTTCTGCTATCTCGTTTCCGGGATCTGCTGTCGCCACGATCTGATAATTACCCACTACTGCGTGCCAGCATGTAGAAACATTCGTGTACTCATTTTGTGTAAGATTTATAATGGTGGCGCTGCCTACGCAGAGTTCATTTATAAAAAAGCTTACATTGAAACTGTTTGCGGGCAGCACACCGATATTAGAAACATTGGCGGTGATATTCACGAGTTCGTCCGCACTTATATTGGCGGCGTTCAATTCTGTACCATCTGTAATATTCAGCAACTTTATGTCTGATACGATGAGGTCAGGTCCCTGCACCAATGTGAAATTCATTTGCACGTTGTTCGTCTCGTTTATTTCCGGGATAGCATCTTTTGGGTCTATTATCGCCACAATACGATGTTCACCCGCCGGAGAAGCGGTCCAGTCTGTTGTGACGTTCCTGACATCGGTTGGGTTTATAACCACCGGCAGACTATTGAGTTCATCTTCGGGCAGCAGGTAGTCATATTTGTAAACCGTCGCCTCGATAGAACTGCTGCTCCCTTTCGGCTTCTCCATTTCCACATCTATCCGATTGCCGAGTATCCAGGATGTCCAGCCACTAAAACTCGTATTATAAGTTGCCATTAACCTGCCCTTGCAGTCATACAG
>QENJ01000068.1 GCA_013374505.1 Candidatus Methanophagaceae archaeon | reverse complement strand
GCTGACAAAATACCCCTCACCAGGCCCCACCGTACTGAAATCATTGAACGCAGATGGCACCTCAAATTTATGCGATGTGGCATCCCATTTCGCTACATACCTGTATTTACCTTCGACTGATGACAGTGCATCCGTTATGCCTTTCGAACAGTTCAGCCAACCGACCATGTTCAGTCCATCCGAAAGACCCGCGTTCATTGAATTATATGCATCGCCACTGTATGTCCATGTGTCTCCAGAAGTCATATGGATGAAGTATCCTACTCCGTTCTCCATTGTATCTGTGGAACTAAGCAACACGAAGCTGTGTGTTGTGGCATCGTATTTGTATAGTTCATCGTATGAGCCGCTCAATGACGTGTCTATTATGTTCGCTACTGTCATACTTGTCTCGTTAGTCAACGGCAGCGAGATCAAGTTCCAATCTTCAACGAGGTCTTTTGTGTAAGACTCTGCTGGTCCTACTGGTCCTGTACATTCAATTGTTCCATTGTTCCACTGAGTAGGCAATATAGGGTGGAACTCACAATCGAAAAGCCAACTCATACCTCTAGTAGGTTCAAGTCTGATCTCACCAGTGAAGTTTAGTGGACTTGTGCCGCCACTTACTCCTTCTATCGTGAGATTCGCAATTTGTATTCCTGCCGCAGGCGGATAACAGTCTGCCGGAGTCTGCGCGGCCGTTATCCAAACCCATGCACCTAAAGGACCAGGATCCTCATCACTGGGGTTATCCCAGAGAAAAGTCTGCATCCACCAGTAGACATAGGGTGGATAGATAGCAGGGTTTGTAACATCCGTTATGTTGACTACACTGGGGTCAAAATCAACACCTACCTGAAGCGATATAACACCACTCTCCGTTGCATCTATGTCTGCCATGATTTGAATGGTTACATTCTCACCTGGTGCCAGACTAACAGTGCTGGGATCCGGTTGGAAATATACCACTCCATCAGCGGCTGCTGGTGCTGCAAGCATTGCCAATACTGCTAATACTATTCCTATTCCGATTGCTATTTTCTTTGTTTTGTTCATTTCTTCTTTTTTCACCGCCTAAATTCTTTATTCGCAACTTTCCTTTTCGCCTTCATTTTTTTCTCTCTTCTCCCGCATCGTTTATTCTTTTTTTCTATCTCCATCTGTATTTGAAATTTTATGCCCCCCCCAAAAAATGAATAGGGGGGGGGGGGGCAAACTTTTTTTAAAAAATATTATTTACGAGTTACAGAGTACAACCCTCGCAACAACTGAGTGGTGGACTTCCATATGTGACGTAGCTATTAACAGCCGAATAGTCGCCCATGTTCACTCCATACTCACAGTTCACGTCTCCAGCCCACTTGCAAGTCAGAGGAGGACCTCCAAATGTGACGTAGCTATTAATAGCCGAATAGTCACCCATGTTCACCCCGTACTCACAGTTCACATCACCGCAGTCCCCAGCCAGTGCATAGACATATCCCGCATCGTTTCCGATGTAGACCATGCCTTCTGAGATCGCTACTCCCTGCAGGAAATGTTGATAATTAGGTGGAAGCCATGCCCATCGCTCCACAAGACCACTGTCGGTATCCTCAAAGCAGTATACTGTCCCCTGCAAAACATTGGTCGTAAAGTAGATGTACACACCTCCGCCAAAGGCAGATACTGCTGGTGATGCCTGTACAGCACCTATGCCGCTTGTCTCGTCGCGCAAGGTCCCATCTGCTTCATTCAGACATTTGAGGCCGTACCCGCCACCATACATGCCGCCGGCACCGACATAGACTCTGTCATTATATACCACAGGTGTGGACGTGCTGTAACCGATGCTACTATTCCATTCACAGCTACCGCCTCCCACAGCGCTATCGCCCCCTAAATCTCCTGTTAAGGTGTTAAAAGTGACCGCATAAGCATGTCCGGAAGGCGGCGACTGAGGCGACTTTCCTGTGAAATAGATTCGACCTGTGTCTTCATTCCACACGATTGACGACCTGATCTCCTCAACCGTTGTGATACCGCATTGTTCCGATACATTTATGTAGTCCACAAACTCACCCGTATCCTTATTCCGGCACGTCACATTCGCCCTGTCGTCACCATAGATAATGTAGCCGTCTACCTCTCCGGGGTAGTCGTCGACAATCGCCGCACCTGCCCAGTAATAACCAGTGACATAATCCGCAGTCTTGCTCCAGATCAGATTGCACACATCATCTGCATCAACGCAGTAGTACGTGCCGTTGTCCTCAGTGTGTGTATGGCCCCCTTTCCAGTTACCGAAATATACCTTGCCGTCTGCGTATCTCACTGGCGTGTTAATCTGGAACCCGCTCAATCCATAATAACAAGATTCACGGATTGTCCCGTCGTTTGCATATACTGCATTGATTCTCCCGGCTCCGTTGCCTGCTGACCCGCTGCTCGCTGCAACGTACACGATACCATCGTGGTATGCAGGAGTAGAGACCTCGAATACACCATCTGCTGCATTACATTTTGTAGGCACCGGCCAGTTCTCTGCCCCCGTTATTGCATCGAAAGACCATAGATAGCCCTTATAATCAAGCACATACACATCACCGTCCCCTACGATCGGGGTAACGTCAATGCCGCCCATTGACTGACCGTGCGTGTCGTTATACCAGACAAGTGTCGGCGGGTCGTTTACAGGTGCGCAATCGTTCGTCCAACCCGTTGCTATCTCATCCTTCTGAAACTGAGGCCAGTCGGTTGCTATCGCGACCGAAGACATCACTGCCATCACTATTATCGCACTCACCAAAAGCGCGATCCCTTTTCCTTCTCTTTTTTTCATCTTTCGTATTCTTTTTTTTATCTCCATTCCGTTTCTTGTGATTACCCTATAAACTCAGTTTCTATTTTAATTTTAAAGCTAAGTGTTGTTACCCAACCGGGTAAGTATGGGCGCGGTGTGCTACCAACAAGAAAGCATAATATTCAACTAAAATCGATTATTGACGCTGATTAACGCAGATTAACGCAGAAGAACTTAAATCTGTGTAAATCCATGTAAATAGACCGAGGTTATACGTTATATACACTAAAAAGCCGTTATAAAGCCCAATTCTAAAACATCACACAAAAAACGGTTGAAATCACGGAGTAGCTCAATTATGTGCCTTACACTAACTCAAACAGTCTTATCTTAGTTTCCCACTGCAAAAACCGTCTTTAGCCGTTCAACGCATTCGTCCAGACTCAGTTTCTCTTGCTCGCCGGACACAAGATTCCGTAAAGTCACTTTACCGTCTTCCACTTCAGTTTTACCCACGAGCACAGCAAACGAAGCGTGAATGGTATTGGCATAAGATAACTGAGCGCCTATACTCCTGCTCATCACATCTACATAAGTAGGAAAGAATTGCCTCAGCGTAGCTGCTATTGCTATCGCCTCTTTCATCACAGCCGGGTCCGCGTCTTTTCCTCTTATCGGTACCACTACCACTTTTGTAGTCGCCAAATCTTCTGTGTCCAGAGCGTATATCTCGGCCAAACGGTCAAACCCAATAGCAAAACCGGTAGAAGGCGTCTCCGCACCACCAAACAAAGTAGCCAGCCTATAGGAGCCACCACCGCATATCTGATTCTGTGCACCTAACTTGCCGCCTGTTTCGTATATCTCAAACACCATTCCCGTGTAATAATCCAGCCCTCGTGCTATTCCTAAGTTTAGCGTATAAGTGACGCCGTAAAAATCTAGTAGTGCCAGCAGCAGCTCCAGGTCCCTAAACGCATCACTATCGGGATTGAATAATCCACGGTCACGTGCCGCCTTCAACGCATCTTTACCTTTTAAATCTATCAAACAAATGAAATCGTCAATCAGTTGCTTTTCCGTCCCTAGCCCCTGCATAAATTCGGTTACTTCTTCTAGCTCGCCTTTGTCTATCAACCGCATCACGTGGTTTATCTTGTCGTCAGCCACATTTGCAGCTCGTAACGTTTCTTTTATCAGCCCCACGTGACCCACATGAAGCTCGGCCGTTACGCTCAACGAGTCCATGATGTGAAACGCAAGTGCGATTATTTCCGCTTGCGCTTCCGGACGGTCGGATCCGATCAGCTCGACACCAAACTGCCAGAACTCACGGTAACGTGCCTTCTGCGGCTCCTCGTACCTGAAGCAATTGCCGAAGTAATAGACCTTTATGGGTTTCGGCGCCATCTTCAGTTCGTTCACGTACATCCGTATCACCGGTGCGGTCAGCTCAGGTCGCAGCGCTAAATGCCGGCCACCTTTATCCTTGAATTCGTACATCTCTTTCAGGATGCCTTCGCCTGATTTGAGCGTGAAGAGCTCTGCGAGTTCAAAAGTGGGCGTTCTTATCTCGCCATAGCTCCAGCTCGCGGCTATCGCGCGCATCTTAGTTTCCATTAGCCTTCTCTTTTCCATTTCGGCTGGCAAGAAATCTCTTGTGCCTCGTGCTCTTTCTATGCGCATTTGTTTATCCTCTCTATTTCCTGTTTTGAGCTAAATCATCTTACAAATGGGTTCAAAAAATGATGAAGCAAGTTGAACAAAGCTCTCTTGTTTTTAGCGCTCTTCTCTTTTCTAAAGATTTCTATACACCCTTTTATAATTCCTTCATCTGGTTTCTCGTTCAGTATGTATGAAATGAGTGAACTTATAACGGGGCTGTCGGTTTTTGGAAAATTATCCGCAGTGAGTTTAACGTTGCTAAGAGAAAACCTCAAACTCCTTGCTTTTAAAATCGAAGTGCTTAAATCATTCTTAAAATCACTAACAATTTTTTCAAAAGTTTCCATAACCGACATATCTTTGGCTATTGGATGCCTAAGTATTAGACTAAATACAAACTGAAATATTAAATCCCTCGTCACTGGTAAATCACTAATAATTGCCCCTATACTCGTCATAACATCCTCGATATTCTTAAATTCAAAATAAACAAGCTCAGAGTCGTTTTTCACGGAAAAAATAAAGAGAGCACTCTTTGAGGGATATATCGCTATGGGATACCACTCGGATATCTGGATTTTCATACTTTTGCCACCTTTTTCTATTTTATCGATCAGTGTAGCGATTTTGCTAATTTCGCGGTCATTATCTCTTACTAATTCATTCAATCCCAGTAAAGAAAGTTTAGATGGAGGCGAGAATAAGGAATATTTTCTGAAGTTACGCGATTCTCTTAGCTTATCTGGAAACTTTATATTCTTAGTCGATAATTTTTCAAATGCTTGTGCAATAGAAAAAAATGTGATAAAATCCTCATTTTCTATTAGATTATTTAAGATTTTAACGAATTTTTTGGTAGCCCTACTGCTGCGCGAAAGGTCCACCATGTTAGAGGCAACAGATCTTCTAACCGCTACACTCTTTGAATTCGCAAGATTTGATAATATCGATAAAGCCTCTTCAACCTCTATCAATCTTAGAAGCGCCACAGCTCGTACATTTTCATTTTTTGCAAGTTCTTTTAATCTTTCGGAGATTAGTTTCTCTTTCTCACTGCTTAAAAGCTCTTCTATTACATTACCAATTAGATCCTCAAGTTCCTCATAATCCGTATTGAGATATTCATAAAATAAATCACCTATTATCTTATTCTCAACACCTGGCTCTAATTTAACATCATCGCTGAGAATATACCCTGCTAAAATTAAAGATCTCCTTGCCTCTTCAAAATCATCTTCAACGTTCAATATAGCCTTAACAAATTCCGTAGCTTCATATCTGCCACGTTTTGCTGCACTACCAAGCTCTGCGGCGCCTAATCTTACTATTTCAATCCATCTCGAATCGAATACATAATCCTTCAAATCAATCTGCCCCTTCTTCCACTTAGCCACAAGTTCTAAAGCCGCAAAGTATTCCTGGAAAGAAAGGTGAAAGAATCCGTAAAGCGACTTCTCTTCTTCTTTTCCCTTTTCCAGGAACAAGCCGCTCTCTTCCTCCAAATATTTCTTTATTTCTTTAGCTTCCTTTTTTGCACTTCGCATATCAATCCCTTGCTCGTTGACCATGACGTCCATCATCTTCTCCATAAAAGTATCATCGTCAATCAATCCTCGTGGGCTTGTAGCATGTATATCAAAAGCAACAGGGCAGAGAATTTCAATGAGCGCATCCTTGTCCTTTAAGTAATCCTCACTGGGAATCCTTTGCAAAATCCATGAGTCAAGCATTGTCTCCACACAAACCTGGTAAAGCTCAACTCTTTTGTTCGGTAATTTCTTACCTCGGTAGTGTATCAATGCTATTATCGTCATTAACATCGGATTTGTAGCAAGCCGCTCTATACTCTTGTTTCTAAATATAGATTCAATTAATTCATTAGCATTCTTTTCAGCTTCTTTAAACTCTTTGTCGCTCTCGTCAGCAATAGCCCGGTACCATCTCCTCGCAAAATGTTCTATATCCTCTCTTTCAAACGGCTGAATTATGAAATGGTCAAAACCTGCAAGCCTTGCACTCTCATAGCCAATGAGTCTGCTTGTAACGACATACTTATTATTCAAAAAGCTTGTTAGAAACTTCCTTATCTCCACAGAAACTTTTATCCTATGTGCCGCATCTATGACCTCATCCAATCCATCCAGCAGAATCAACGCCTTACCATTCTCTATCGCCCATTTAAACAGGTTTTTGTATTTGGAATCAGAATTAACCACGAACGAATAAAGGTCACTGAACTGTGACATCTTTTCTGAATAATCCGCAATCCGCACGTATATTGGAATATAGCTTCTCTTTTCGTATGCAAATCTTTTAAGTAACGTAGTTTTACCAGAACCCGGGTCTCCAAGTATTACGCATCTATCGTATCCCAGCAAATCATCCATGCCAATTATCTTCGCTCCATTTTTTCCAGGCCCTATTTCTCCATCTCTTGTTTCACTATAATCTATTTTAACTTCATCCACAAATTTTAGAGGTATGAAAATGTCGTCGAGAGGAATCTTTACTATTTCTTTCCTGCCTATCCGTGGAGAAAATCCCTTAAGGTCTAAATATCCGTATCTATTCTCAATACTCTCGAAATATTCATTCAATAATTTTTCCGGATCTTCTCCAACAAGGTATTTCTTTAATGCTTCTGTGTTCTCAGCAATTCTATCCAAATCCTTAGTTTTTCTAATTTCTGTTATTATCTCTCTAAATTCATCTTTTAACCTCAATTCCTTTTCAAAATCTCTCACGAAATTATCCATATCGGAAATCCCATAATTCCCTGCTAATTCCTTAATCTTCTCGAAATCACCCATGAGAACGTATTTTAAGAGATTCTCAGCAAAATCTCTATCACTCAAAGCTTCTTTTAGCTCGGGTGAAATTTCACGGGTATTTTCAATAGCACTTTTAAACGCTTGAATTAACGCTCTCTTTCTCTTTCTTTTATCGGGACTAAAAATACTCTTAAGCCTTTCTGCCGCACTATCGCCAAGCTTCTGGACTATAATATTCTCCAATACATCTGCAAAAAGTTCTGCAAGTTGTTCTTCAATGCCCATTCTAAAATAGTTTTAAACAATACTTCCTTATTAAACATAAGCTAATTTCCGAGATATGAAAATGACTTTGATTCTTGTTTCCGTGGGAAAAAAAGAGACTGGAAATGGAAGGTGCGTTATCACAGATAAAGGTGCTGTTGATTAAAACGGATGTAAAACAATTAGGGACGGCAGAAAAGCGGCATTCAAAATAAGAGCAGAAAAGTAGGGGTGTCTAATGAATAAAATAGAACTTCAAGAGAGAATAAAAAAAGGTGAGAATTTACATACCGAGTTCAAGGAAAGTTTACCGGATAATGAAACTATTGCAAAGGCTATCGTCGGTTTTGCCAATGCAGATGGTGGGCAATTAATAATCGGTATTAGCAACTCAGGCGATATTGTAGGGGTTGGAGATTTAGAGTTAGATGAAGCGATAAGAAAGATAGATGACGTTGCTTTTCATCACTGCGAACCCTCTGTAAGTATCCTTACGGAAACAGTAGATATTGATGGGGCGATTATTTTGATTGTCAGTATCCCAAAAGGGGAACAAAGACCTTATCGGATGGGAAGCGGTCTTTATTATATCAGGTCAGGAACTAGATGCAGACCCGCATCATGGGAAGAAGTTAGAAGACTCTATCAAACAAGTGAAAGCATTTATTATGACGAAATTCCTATCTCTAAAGCCTCGCTTGGTAGCCTTGACATAGATTACTTTAGAACGTTTCTGAAAAAGTATTTAGCTATTTCTCCGGAAGAAAGTTTAATTGAAAGTTATCTTGAAAATCTTAAACTTATTACACCTAATAAAAAACCCACACTTGCTGGAATACTATTTTTTGGAGAAAATCATCAACGATTTATTCCATATGCAAAGATCACAGCCGCTTATATTCCGGGCACGGACATCTCCATTCCCCCAGCGGATAAAAAAGATTTAGAGGGTAATATTTTAGATGTACTTGAGACCACATCAAGATTCTTAGGATTGTATATAAGGGAAGAGCACCGAATAAAAGGTTTTGAACCGGAATTATATCCCGAAATACCTATGGCTGTTTTAAGAGAAGGAGTTGTAAATGCTATTGTTCATAGGGATTATACAATTAATGCACCAATAAGAATATTCATATTTAAGGATAGAATAGAAATCAGAACGCCGGGGAAGTTACCTAATACTGTTACTGTAGCGAGTATGAAAATAGCGGGCTGTCATGTACTTCGAAATCCGACCCTTTATAACCTACTCTATAAAGTTGGGATGGTAACAGATATTGGCAGTGGCGTTTACAGAATGATTAAAACGATAAAAGAAAAATTAAATAAAGACGTTGTATTAGAGCAAACGGAAACTGAGTTTATCGTATCTATTCCACGAATTTGAGTAAACATGAATTATGAAACCAAACGAACAATTATATCCGGAACACAGACGCACAAGCAAAACCTACCGGGTTAACGAACTGAGAGAGGCAGTTAGCAAAGATTGAAGATGAACTTCCGGCTGATTTTCGTGATGGACCTGCTTGACGGCGTGGTAGTGCATGCAAAGAAAGGTGAACGTGCGAACTACGAGCCAGTACACCGATTCAGCTCGATCGTTTGTTCGTCCGACCCGGTCCGGATTATGGCAGAGCTAAAGCCTGCGGATGTTTATATCGCAGACCTGAACAGGCTTATGGGCACAGGCACTAACAAAGAAACGCTGAAGCAGATAAGGCTAAAAAACAAAAATACGAGCATAACCGTAGATTTAGGTATAAAGAATCAGGCAGACCTGAAAGCGGCTGCGGAAGCTGACATATGCGATAGCATCATTTTAGGCACGGAAACAGCATCTATGGGCTTGCTTGCCGAAGCGTCTAAACGCAGAGACGATATAGTTGTGAGTATTGACCTTTTCAACAAGCAGGTGCTGACGAAAGATGAACGTATGCAGCTAAAACCTTTAGAGCTAATAAAAGAGTTGAACGAGTATCCAATACAGGCTGTGATTGTGCTGGAACTGGACAAAGTGGGCACGAAGAGTGGAATAGACTTTGAGTTTCTGGCACGTGCCGTTGCGGACTCGGAACATGATATTATATGCGGTGGTGGCGTTAGGAGTTGCGAAGACGTGGCTAAGATTGTGGAGATAGGCGTAAAAGGGGCACTGGTCGCTACTGCGGTGCATGACGGTGCGATTCCTGTGTCGTTGCTAGGGTTATAAGTTAAACTTGACATGAACCAAGGACATTTTTGGTTGTGAATCTCATTGTCATTATCTCTTTTAAAAACTATAAGTAGCGAATGTCAAGGTATTACATACCACGTTTTCTTCTTTTTGCTTTTTCGATGGGGTAGGCCCCTTTATATGGATTTTAACTTGGCAAACAGGCAATAGCCCTGCACCAACTGCTATGCGGTTCATAAAGGTATATCGGTCGCTCCAGTTTACCGTAAGCGACTGATATACTAAGACTAAATAGTTTAGGAGGTTAGATGGTGTTAAAATCTAAATTCCTGACACTTTTTATAGCGTCATTTACATGTTATTGTGTCCTAGGTTTATATCAAGGTCAACCGTTATGACTCAGAATCCTTAAATCATTCACACTTCATACCGCCCATAATTCATCGTAAGCATTCCCGAGACGCCAAACCTCGCTAGTAGCGCTTTATCCTCGTTTTCAAGTACCTTCTCCGTAACAGGCGGAATCGGCTTCGTCCTCCTGCAAATAATCCGTCCGCCCCTCATTTTAGCACCTACATAACCTTTGCATACACCTTTCACGAACACACGCCCTTTTATCAGTTCCACGGCTAAGAATTCCGCGGCATTACCCAATATCACAACTGAACCACCATTAAGCAAAGCGGCAGCGTTCATACCTGCATTTCCTTCTACTACTACGCACCCGTTTCGCATCAAAATGCCCACGCTTATCCCAACATCGCCTTTTACTCGCACCTTAGCCTCGCACATGCAACGAGCCGCAAGCGTGTGTCTCAAAACTCCGTCTGTAAGAACTAATTCGTCTTCCTTAAACTCGTTGGGCTTGAGTATGCTACCCCGCTCTTCGGGATGGTGCAATAGACAGGTAACCGAAACGAATTTCTTGTAACCGTCCCGGTCGGATTTTACTTGCACCACATTGCCAAGTGGTTCGTTTACTTCGCCTTTAACGTAAACCGCACCAGAAAGCATGCTTATCCCGAGATGAGAACCCGCATTTCCTTCTACTACTATAGCACCCACGTCAGGCAGTTCCTTACCGTTTCCACCGAAATACACGAGGTCCACGCCTAAACTCGAAGCAAGCCTCGTGCCCACATCCCCGTTAATATGCACGTCTTCGCCCTTTTTCAATGCTTCCACCACATCGTCATACGAGTAATTCGTGCCGGATTGCGATGGGATTACACCCGTAGGGTCGAGCTTTTCACCCTTGTGCTGCCATAAGAAGTTGTACGTGAAGTCGCCGATACAGTCCTGCGGTGCTGTCAGTTTTAGTTCCATATCTAATAAACTATGGGACAGACAATTATTAGTTTTAATGAATTACCCTCGCACCTACACCAGTTAGTCTACTTTCTTTCACTTCTCCGAACTCTTTCAGCGCTTCGCTATCACCAACGACAAAAACCGTATCTCCTAACATCGCTACACTGGCGACTTTACCCTCGGCATCCACCGCCTCTATCGCATCCCGACATTTAGCACTTATTACTCCGCTTCGTAACGAAAATCTTCTCGATACAAGCATGAAATTATCAAAATCCGGCTTCTGCATCAGCTCTTTCAACGCGGCCTTGCCTGCTTCATTTATACTGCGTTTCATTGTTTCATCACTCAAAACGGTTTTTGTGGCTTTCTTTCCGAATATGACATAGCTTATTTTCGCGCCGGCATGAGGTACCGTATCAATCAAGCCAATTCCCGGTGGACCCGGCTTTTTTCTTATCACCACACCACCGTTTGACTCTGCAATTACATCGCCTAAGCCGGTACTGTTCTCAACTTCTGCAAGATGCGCGATTTGTGCTACTTCGTTTCGCGTCATGTTAAGCGACAAGAGCTCGTTTAGTGCAATTGCTGTGCTAAGTGCACCAGCACCACTTGCCCCAAAACCACAGCCTACCGGGACTTCAAAATTCGTTGTCACCGTGACACTAACCGCCTGTTTACTCCGTCCGATCATACGATCAACAACGTATTTCGTGGTAGCCGCCACCGCATCTACACCGTTTATTTTTAGCTCTGTTCTTGTCTTTAAAGAGTTGTTGAGGGAAACTTCAGAGACGCAACCAGCTTCTAATACGATGCCACCGCCCACCGAGCCTTTATACAAAGGATTAAAGTTATCACAGATCATAAAGAAGCCAGTTATGTGCGAGGGCGAATATGCACTCACAAACATTTTCTTGAAACGAGGCGCAGTGCCAAAAGACTCGGGCATTATCATTTCCTTACTATCCTATACGAATTTATAAACAGATGTGAGATTATAGTTTTAAGATATTGAAAAATGGCGGGTATATTCTGTAGAGGGGGAAGGAAATGCGATCCCGATGTCCTGGAGACGGTAGTGGAAATAGCAGTGAGTATAGCGCGACATAGTGCAGAACGCGGTGGTGTAGGCACACTATTTGTGGTCGGTGACGAGGAGAAGGTATTGAAGAAATCAAAGCCTTTAATCCTGGACCCACTTGCGTACCATCCAAAGGAGAAGAAAGACCTGAAGGATGCAAACGTTCAGGGCACTCTAAACGAACTGTCGAAACTTGACGGTGCATTTGTTATCAGTGCGGACGGATATGTACTCTCGGCAGCGCGGTACATTGAAGCAAGTTCCCAGAATATAGACATTCCATTGGGTTTTGGCACCAGGCACATGGCGG
>QENJ01000067.1 GCA_013374505.1 Candidatus Methanophagaceae archaeon | reverse complement strand
TTCTGGCAATTTGTATATCAGTGCCGGATGTCCCGGGCATTCCGCTATTGCAACTTACTGCATCGACCCGGAAAATAGGAATGAACTCTGGAAGGCGGAAGACATAGGCGGCTGGACGATTTCACCTGTGATTTCAAGTGATGGTAAGTTAATAGTCGGGAAAACCGGTCCAAACGGGGTTGAAGGTACATACTGCTTAGACGCATCAACAGGAAACGAGATCTGGAATTTGCCTAATGGTGGCTCGACTGCTGTTATTGCCAACGGTAGAGTATATACAATAGGCCAGCACAAATTATGGTGTTTTGGTGCTAATAACACGCTGGACCTTATTATCTCAGATTTCGAAGCACTTGAAACTGTGTATGTAGGCGAAACGCGATCTGTAAATGTTTTGGTAAATTTAAGTGACGAAGTTGAAGCGGACATGAGTTTTAACGTTTCGTTACGAGCGAATGGCAGGTTGATAGATGCGAAAACTATTAATATGCTAAATGCGGACGGCGAGGCAAACATAAGTTTCAACTGGACCGTGACAGAAGCAGATTGGGATTCAAGTCTGAAATCAGAATCCGGGAACCGGACTTGCAGGCTTGTTGCTGAGGTTGATCCGGATAACAAGATAACAGAGACGAACCCGATCAATAATAAGGCGTGGCAAGATGTTACGCTTGAGCGGAAAGGAAAAGATGAAGATGAACCCCAATCACTGTCAACTCCGCCTCCGCCGCCTCCTGCTGTAGGTCCCGGTACCCGTGGCGGCGGTGGCGGTGGCGGTTCCGCAGGTGGCTTCGGTGCTGGCAGCGGCACTGGCGAATCCGGTTCGGGAGAAACCGGAGGTATGCAAATGCCCGTAAACGTTAGCACTTCTGCAGCAGAAGAAGAAACAAAACACGAAGTTTCGGGTTATCCGTTTGGTAATATTTCTTCCGGTGCGGCCGGTGGTGGCGGCACGATACCGATACTTTTGGTTGTGGTCGCGATTTTTATTATGACCGTCTTCTATTTTGGTTATTACAAGGAAAAAAAGTCGCATGCGAAACATATTTCGCCGGGGAACGAAATTAAAGAAGGAAGGAGGACTAACAACAAAAAATGAATCCTGTAGTGATGCTACCGACATTGATGCCGAGCACTGATTTCGTGTCCTGGATGAGCTCTGATTTCCTGACTTTGATTACTTCTGTGCTCAGAATTCCGGTTTTAATACTTTTGTATGGCTTAACGCTATGGATAATCGTAGAGGTCGGGATGCTCACTTTCGAGTGGCTTACGAGAACCGGGCGAGTCTCAAAGAGCCATCCGAAAGATTTGGAAGAAGGACTACAAGAAGCAGTGAACCTGGTGGTACAAGATATAGAGAACCCCAACGCACGCAAGGGTAAAACAATAAAAGAGCACAAAGAGGCAATTGCCGTGCTCAAAAATTGCACAGCACACAAATTCGTGCACATGTTTCTGAATGAACTCTCAACGCTAAAAAATGACGAGCTATTTGCGGTAAGGTTGCAAAAGCTGTTGCAGACGTGCGATGAGGAGATGACAAAACGGCTGGAAAAGACGAGAACCGCGGTTAGAATAGGGCCGATACTCGGGCTTATGGGTACGCTGATACCGATGGGTCCTGCACTACTTGCACTCACACAGGGCGATATAAATACGCTGGCAACCAGCCTAATCTTCGCTTTCGGTACCACAGTCCTCGGTCTCTTGGTTGGTGGTGTTGCATTCGTGATTACTACGGTTCGGCAGCACTGGTACGATAAGGATATGAACGACATGCGGTATATTTGTGAGATGCTGTTTGGAGGGGAGTAAACAAAAAGAAGAAAATGAAATACATGAAAGACGTAGGAGGCGGAAGTCGCAAACGTGGAAGATGTGACGAAGACCCGATGTCCTCCGTTGCCAATCTATTTGACGTGGCGATGGTATTCGCACTCGGGTTAATGGTGATGCTGCTGATGTATCTCAGCATACCCGAAGTGCTAACGCAGACAGATATGACAATAGTCAAGAATCCGGGGCAGCCGAACATGGAAGTAATAGTAAAAAGCGGAGAACGGATAGAGAAGCTGGATATGATGAACGAGACGGTACAGACTGAGATAACAGGTGAAATGGGTAGGATATATAAAACAAAAGGTGGAGGAATGGTGTATGTACCGGCAGAAGATGAGGTGGGTGTAAGATAAGGTGGGTGTAATGTGTGAGCAGCGACACCAATTCAAATGAAACATATGTTTACCCATCTAGGTTATAGTTACTACCTAAAGGGGAACCTATTTATAGTGCCAACTCCAACTTCTTTTATATCGCAGACCTGCAATTAGACTATGTGCGTGATAAAAATGAACGAAGAAGAGAAAACAAGACTGATGAAGGATTTGCTACGGCTACTTCAGAATATGTCTGAATTCGAGCTTGAAGAGAGGGAAGAACAATTAGAGGAACGGTTGGAGGCGATAAAAAAAGAGTTAGGTCCGTGGTTTATTGACGGTAATTCGCTATATATGGCGGCATAACTAACTCTCTATTTCGAGCAGAGAAATAAACGAAGATATTTTAATGACAAGGACGGAATAAAGAACTGTTATTTATACCATCAAGCGGTCAAGAAGAAAGATGAATACTAATAGAAGGGATATATGCACACTCACAGTGCTAACACTCGCTTTTATCGCAGCACTCGCTTTTTCTGCTTTTGCGGTAAGCGCAGAAATGCTCAAAGTAACTGACGACTTCGGTAGGAATGTAACCCTCCCGGGAGTTTCGGAAAGAATCATCTCGTTATCGCCAACCAATACGGAAATACTATTCGCTATTGGCGCCGGTGACAGAGTCATAGGTGCAACAGATTACTGTAATTACCCGGCAGAAGCGGAAGAAATTACGCGGGTAGGTGGCGTTTCCACGGTGAGCATAGAGAAAGTAGTAGCCTCAGAGCCCGACCTCGTGCTCGGCTGCGCGTTGAACAGCAAAGAAACAGTTGAGCGATTGACAGAGCTGAATGTAGCGGTCGTATCCCTGAATCCGGTGAACATCCAGGAGATACAGGACGATATAATGCTGGTAGGACGTTTAACTGGCAAAGAAGAGAATGCTACTGCTTTAGTCACCGATATGGCACAAAGATTAGAAGCGATAAAAGCTCGAACTGTGGACGTGAAACGCCCGAAAGTTGCTCATATTACCTGGCATGACCCGCTCTGGGTTGCGGGTGGCGGCACCGTACAGGACGAGTTGATAGAATTAGCAGGTGGCGATAATGTCTTTTCTGACAAAAAAGAGTGGGATACTGCGAGTCTGGAAGAGTTCATAGACCGCAATCCTGATGTCATTATTGTCTCGATTGGGCATGGCGTCGCGGGCATGCAGCCGTATGATTATATACTACAAGAGGAGCGGCTGAAAGTAGTGAATGCCGTTAAAAACGGTAGAGTTTACACTATTGATGCGGACATCGCGTCTCGAGCAGGACCCCGGATAGCAAACGCAACGGAGATTGTTTATGCGTGTCTGTCAGAATCGGTCGGTGATACGGGGACGCCCACACCAGAGCCTGCCGGGTTTGAAGCGGTATTAGCAGTTGCTGGCTTACTTACGGTACTGTACTTCTCAAGAAGAAAAACAAAAAGGGTGTGAACGTTTAAAAATCACTGTATCTACAACATTAGTACTGGAAGGAGACACAGTCATGAATATTTACCACATGAGCTACACACAAAAATTCGTGGGTGAGAGGATGGCCATGCTGTCTTTTAAAGGATGCAACTTCGAGTGTATAGGTTGTCTCAGGAAAAGAAACGAATGTGACATCTATGCGGAAGAGCGGAAATACATTGATTGGAATTTAGATAACATACTAACAGAATTGGAAGAGTTGAAGCCGCATAGGATATATCTTGGTGGCTATGAACCTACACTCGACCCGGATTTGATAATGATAATCGAAAGAATCACAAAGCTCGGCGCACATATCGTATTGATGACAAATGGGGGCAGAATAGACATGGAATATGCGAAAGACTTGAAAAAAACGGGTGTGAACGAGATTATTATCGGCATAAAGGCATTTGATGCCAAAAAGCATCTTTACTACACGAAAAGGAGTGTCAAGCCAGTATTGACTGCGATAAAGAACTTAGTAACGCTAGAAGATGCTTATTTCAGATTACAGATTGAGACGGTTTTGATCCCTGGGATAAATGATCCTGCGGATATAGAACGTCTGGCAATCTTCATTTCACGGATAGATCCCGCGATTGCACTTTTCATTGAGCCCTGGATACCATTAGAGGGCGTGGAGTTTAAAGAACCAGAGAAACGAGATTTGATAGATGCGGTTTCCGGTGCGATGAGGCATCTATATGTTGTATCCTATCACCCTTTGTATTCCGAGATAAATGAGATCAGGAAAACGCCACGGAAAGCGAAATTTATTGAAATTCTGCCAGAACAATAAACCACGAGATTCCACGAGATTAACACTAAAACTTTTTAGAAAAAAGTTTTATCAAAAACCAAATAGTTTCTTTGGTAAAGCTTTCTTTCTTAAAGAAAGGTTTCTCGTGGAACTCTGTGTAATCTTGTGGTTAGCTAAACAATTAGTAAAATCATATTAACGCCTTTTCTACCGCTTCCCTAATCAAATAACCCGCCCTATGCAGAATCGTATCGCCAATCTCACGATCTTTCTCCATGCTCGCGGTACAGGGATAGGAATGATGAGATTCACTGATTCGATCGTAAAGTTCTAGTTTGTTCTCAACTTCTACGCCTTCTAACTGCTTTGCCACGAACCAGGTACTCCCGCAAGGAGCACTTCTCAAAACATCTACATGAACAATACGCCCACGCCTATCCATTTCTACCCGTATCTCTGGTATTCCAATCCCGAATTCTGCGATAAAACTGCGAATCACGGGCTTGTCGTCCTGCGGCTGTAAATCACAAAACGGCTTTGGAAAGACTACCTCAATTCCTTCTCTACCGCATATCTCTTCAACCTGCGGTCTTGCAATCCTAGCAGCACTCTCTTGTGGTACTATCATCGCTTTAATCCCCGAATCCTTTAAAATGGGTGGGAGTTCCAGCAGGAGGTCATTGTGAATCTCAGATACAATCGCTATGTCTGCATCTGGAATCTCCTGCGGTAAATACTCACCCGCAGAATCTTCTATGAATTCCGGAAGCATAGAAGGCTCAGGAAGCTTAAACAATCCGTTTATACGGTCTGCAAATCCGTATTTAGCTTCTTTACAGTGCGTGCAGGCATCTGCACAGGATATGCAGAAGGTTGAGTAGTTTATGAAGTTTCCAATTACTCGTTCACCGAACTCGCCGCTGTACAATACTACCAGGTCCATTTCTTTTCAGCGGTCTTAGACGCGGATTTTTGGTGTGTGTGCTTTCCTGTTTATTCTGAGTACATACGCTGTTGGATGTCCTTTCCCAGCTTGCCAATAGCATCGGCACGGCAATGCCGGCAGTGAGTCATCTCTTTCACGTACTCGCGGCATTTCTCCTGAATCGCCTCCTTCTCTTGCTGTGTCGGTGGTTTAATATTCGCGAACTTGTACTGCGGGATGAGCGGGATAATATTGTGCATATAAACGCCCAGCTTACGTATCTCCTTCGCTACCTCCACGATATGCTCATCATTTACCGTGGGAATAAGAACAGTATTCACTTTTATCAGTATCTTACGTTTCACAGCCTCTCGAATGCCTTCCAACTGGTTCTTCAACAGTATCTCAGCACCTTCTTCGCCTTTATATCGTTTACCGCGGTAATTGACAACCGAATAGATGTCCTTACCTATCGCAGGGTCTATAGCGTTCAGTGTGACTGTCACAGTTCCGATGTCCAACTCTTCTATCTCGTCAATCCGTTCGGGCAAAAGAAGCCCGTTCGTGCTCAGACACCGCATCAGGTGTGGGAACTCATCCTTCACGAGCCGGAACGTCTCGAACGTCTCTTCGTTAAACAGTGGCTCGCCGGGTCCCGCAACGGCAACTACCTTTATGTAATGCACCTTTTCCATTACATCACGTACCAGTTCTAACGCCTCCTGTGGCATTAGCACCTTGCTCGTCACTCCGGGTCGCGACTCATTCACGCAATCGAATTTCCGTACACAATAATTACATTGGATGTTGCATTTCGGTGCCACCGGGAGATGTATTCTGCCGAAGAAATGACAGGCGTTTTCACTGAAACAAGGGTGTTCACTAATCTTCCTTAGCTGTGCAGGATCCCATGGTACTTCTTTGCCTTCTACATTGGCGGTGGGTAAATCGCCCTCCTTTACACTACACCCCGACATCTCCACCATTCCCTTTTTTGATGCTACCTCACTCATACGTTTCCTTCTCCTGGTTATAGGCTATTATAAAACCTCTTTTCTGAATTCATCCAGCCCGACTTCTTTAATATACCTGCCCAATCGCTTTTTTGTGTCGCAGTTCTTGTAGTAATTGATGATTCGATCAGCAAGAGCCATAGCCTCATCATCACTCAAATTCTCTGCCAAAACTTCTGCAATCGCTGGTGCAGCACCTGCGGAACCTCCGACCACCACTTTCCAGCCCTTTGGCATACCGATGAAGCCCAGGTCCTTTATCCAGGACTCCGCACAGCTATTACTACAACCGGAAACGCCGATTTTGAACTTTGAAGGCAGTTCCAACCCGTGATACTTGCTATCAAATTCCAGACCCAATTTCACAGAATCTTGCTTGCCCCTTTTACAGAACGTTGTTCCCGGACAGATTTTTACGCTTCTGATACATAACCCGATAGCTGCACCCGGTGGCATATCGAGGTCGTGCCAGGCAGCTTCTATATCGCTCTCTGCTATACCCACAATTGCTATTCGTTGTGCTGAGGTCAATTTTAACGCTGCAGCATTGTATTTCTCCGCGACATCTGCTATATTCCGTAGCGTACCGGGTTCGCAAATCCCGCCCGGTATATGCGGCGCAATCGCATACGTTTCATAATCCCGCTGGACAATTGCGCCTTTATCCAACAGGTCTTTCTTCTTCTCTTTTTCTTCCATTTTTATTGTACCTAAAGTATAACTGCCTTCTCTTTAAGACACAGATTAACATTGATTTACACGTATTTATTTATGTTTAACTCTGTTGCTTTTTATCATCTGTGTTAATCTGCGTTAATCTGTGTCAACAATTTAGTTTTTTATCACCCCTTTTCTTTATAATTATTAATCGCTTTTTGCAACGTCCTTTTAGATAAACACGTGCAATGTACCTTCTGCCGTGGAATACCGCCCAGATAATTTATTATTAGCTCTTCATCTATCTTCTCCACCTCTTCTAATGTCATTCCGATGATCATTTCTGTAAGGGCAGAGCCAGACGAAAAAGCACCTGCACAGCCTATCGCCTGGAACTTCGCTTCTTTTATCACGCCCTCTTTTACATTCAAAAAAATCTCCATCGTATCGCCACAGGGTCCCGTATATATCGCATGAGCATCTGGCTCGGTTAGCTCTCCGACATTCACTTTGTTCAGATAGTACTCAATGGCTTTATCCGAATATCCCGACTCTTTCAACAAATCTTGCAGTTCGCTCATTTTTAATCACACTGTTATTTTATTAGCTTTGTATATTACCCTGTCTTTTTAAGGTTTGCTATTTTTCGCTATTCGCTGATTACTGCTCCTTATGCTTGTTCACGATTTTATCTAATTTTATGCTTTTATTATTGGTATGAAAATACTTTATAGTTTCATGTTCTGTTCCTGGGTGTCCCTGTGGTGTCATAAAGGTTTCTAAAAAACCTATCGGATAAGATGTTGGCTTACGAGAGAGCGAAGCGGAAGATATTGTGATCAGATTTTCTGAGGATCGTGAGAGGATTGAGGTTGGAGAAACACGTAAGTTTGTGGCTATTTTGATCATCATCGGATTAGAGGAGCGGATACGGAAATGCAAGGTTTGATGTAAAGGAAGGTTTTGCTTCCGCCCTTTTCAAAAGGGAGGGGATTACTTCGAGAACTCGCTCATTTCGTAAATTTTTGCGTCCCTCTTCTTTAGCTCCACTTACATATGACCATTTAAGGTTATCGAAATGGGTAACATATCGGGAAAAATCGAAAAGCTTTTAAGGTGTTCTTAACAAAGAGCTTTCTATCGTGTTACCTTTAAACATAAAAAGGGCGAAGGTGTGAAAATGACGAGTAAAGGCGAGGAATTGAAATGAGTGCCTCGTCCATGACATGAATTCAAAGCCCAAATGTTATCATCCGAAAGGAACAAACGAAAAGTTTTATTTGGAGGCATAAAGAAAGATTACAATAAAGATGAGAAAAAGTTTACTAATAGGTGGAGGGGCGATTGCGGCGATTGCAATTGTTATCACAGCTATAGTGCTTTCAGGCGTCATCGAGCAGGAGGAGGAATTGGTATTAAGCAACTATCCAAAACTATTTGGAAAAGAGGTGGTAATCGTGATAGGAGAAAACGCAACTCAGATGGAATATGAAAGTGCAGAAGCAATAGCTGAGAATTTAGAAAATATAACAGGTAACAAGCCAAAGGTTTATATATCGGAAAAAACCGAAAGTCTTAAATATACCTATAATTTGATTATTCTTGGTACGCCAAATTCAAATGAGGTGTTAAAAGAGGTGTGTAAAATGGCAAATGTTACGAGGGTAACAGATGAATACCCGGGAGAGAATAAAGGTATTTTGGAGATATTGAAGAATCCATGGAATGAAGATAAAGCGATGTTGTTGGTTGAGGGAAGCGATGAGTGGGGAGTAAAGGCGGGTGTTGTAGTATTAGCAGGATCTCAAGAGTTAAATAAACATAGGCTAAGTGTAGAATGGGGAGAAAGCGGAGGAACGCCGTCTCCTTTTCTTAGCAAAATCGATGCTGCCCTGGATCTTTTACTCACTTTAAGAGGAGAGGAGCAAATCCCTGAGGAAATGAAGGAAATTGTGATAAGCAATACCGTAAATGTAAGTATAAATTTCACTCATGAGTTGAATACCTCAGAAATTCAGTTGATAGAGGAATTGGGAGTGAAATTTGCAAGATTACATGATGGTGAGATAGCTCATTCCGGAACCATTTATGGTGCTGAGATTCCTTGGGATAGGACAGAGGATCTAGCAGAATTGGAGAGTGTAGTTCGTATAGAATCAGCATGGCAGCTAGGGATAGAAAATCCTGCTAACTTAAGACAAAGGAAAGGAGAATCCAAATGAAGGCAAAGAGAATAGGATTTTATACGCTGATGGCAATACTGGTTTTGTCCATGTTGCTTTCGCCTGTTGCCATCAGTGCTGGTAATATGGAAACAGCTAACGCACAGACGCCTTCTTATCTTAGCAAGACCGGCGCCACGCTAGAGCTTCTGCTTGCACTAGCAGAGACAGAAGTCCAACCTAGCTTGACTAGTGACCTTGGCGAGGCCGTACGTAGCCTCGCGCAAATACAAAGCCTTAGCGTGAGTATTCATTTCGATCACGAACTGAGTGAGGCTGAAATTGCAGCTTTAGAGGCACAGGGGTTGATGTTTGCGCGTGTGAATGACGAAGTGGCTCATTCAGGCACAATCTATGGTGCAGAGATGCCTATCGCCTATGTAGATGCCTTGAAGGAAAGGGCTGATGTCTTGCGTATTGAGTCCACTTGGCAGCTAGGATTAGAGAATCCTCTAGATGTAAGCGTTCCCGAGATTAATGCTGATGACGTATGGCAGTTGCTTGATGCTGGGGGAACCAATATAACCGGAGAAGGGATAACGATAGCGGATTTCGATACAGGCATTGATGTTTTCCATCCAGATTTTTGGCAAGCCGATGGAGGGTCCTACAACTGGATCGATACAGACGGTAATAATGTATTTGATCCCGGAACTGATGCCGTAGATCTGAACGGAAACGGAGCTGCAAATGCAGGGGAAACGCTTCATTTCTTTGACGGTGATGGACCCGCGGGAAATAATGATGGCGTGTTTCAAGCGGACATGGATTGGCTGTACAATGATGCTAATGGCAATGGCCAGCGGGATTATGGCACAGCAAGCGGTTTCACAGAGACGGACCCCACGTATGGTGAACTACTTTTCATTGTAGATGATTCGAATAGTAACAATGCCCTTGACGTCGGAGAGGACGTGATAGCACTTGGCACAAGTAAAGTTTTTAGGACATTGAACACAGGCGGTACTACACGTACAAGAGGAACTGACCTTATATTGACCGACGATGATACTAATGGACATGGAACAAGTGTGTGCGGAATCGTAAACGGAGGAATTATTGAAAGGAGAAGCTATGTAGGTGTTGCACCAAATGCAGAACTTCTCGTAGCAGATAGATATGACAATGACTACACCGTATATATTCCTTGGGCTAGGGCTAATGGTGCAGACGTTATGATATATGAATTTGGTGGATGGATACAGCAATTCCTCGACGGCTCTTCCAATTTGGAGCAGATGATTGATACTGAAGCTGCTGGGGGCATTGTACAGGTTGTTCCAGCCGGTAACTTAGCTGGCAATGATAAACATGCTCAGGATGATGTAACCGCTGGTGGCAGCACAAGCTTCGCCTTTAATGTGCCCGTGTTAACCACGAACATTCAGAGGGTATATACCCAACATTATGGCGCACTACCGGCAACAATTTACCCATTACGGTGACTACCCCTACCGGGAGTGTAGCGAATTTGCCCGCGGCACCCCCGGCAGGTTGGCAATCCACAATCACAGGTGATGGACACACAATCTGGTATCGTCGAGAGGACTCGACTAGAGGAACTGCAAAGTACGACATTCAGGTTACGAGGAATCCTGTGATCCCTGGGGGCTGGACATTACAGGTAAGTAATAGTGGTGGCAGCAATGAACATGTTGATTTGTATATATATGATGATCAAACCTCTTGGTCGGGAGGTGCGAGGTGGACGGCCTTCCAGTCTAACGAGACCACTGTTACCCGACCTGCTACCTCCGACAGCGCCATAACTGTGGCATCGTATAGTACAAGAGGATGGGGAGTAGCTGTTGGCGATCTAAGCACTTTCAGTGGGAGAGGACCGAGGATAGATGGACAAACTATTGTTGATGTAGCGGCACCAGGAAATTACGATATCGGGTCCGCAGCTTCAAATGCATCATCCTATCCCTTGGGTAGTTACCGACGGTTTGGTGGAACAAGTGCAGCTGGTCCTCATGTAGCTGGAGTAAGTGCTTTGATCCTCCAGAAATATCCTTCTTTAACCCATGGGCAAATCAAAAAAATGTTGCAACTCGGAGCTAGATCCGATGGATTTACCGGTGATACTCCTAATGAGGATTGGGGCTATGGCAAGATTGACGCACTTGCCAGCGTAAACCGTATAGTGCTAGGTCTCCAATGGCTCCGCAACCACCAAAACCCAGACGGCTCATGGCAGAACAGTGTTGGTATAACCTCTATGGCAGTCTTAGCCTTCCTTAATGCTGGACATACTGAGGATAACCCTACCGTCAACAAAGCTATCCAATACGTCTTGGCTAATAACAATACAGATGGCTCTTTTGGGACAAGGAGAACTTACGAAACATCTTTAGCTGTATTAGCCTTAGTTGCCACTCATAATGCAAGCTACAGCGACGAAATAGCCGATGCAAGGGATTGGCTTGTGGATGCACAATACGATGAAGGAGAAGGGGCTGACCCTACTGATCCATGCTATGGTGGCTGGCGTTACGGATCTTCGCCAAGTGACGGAGACCTTTCTAACACTCAATTTGCACTTATGGCATTAAGTGCAGCAGGATTGCCCAGTGGGAATGATACTTGGACAAAGGCTATAAACTTTACCTCACACTGCCAAAATAGACCAGCATCTAATGACCAAGCTTGGGCTCACGATAATACTCAACCATCATATAATGATGGTGGCTTTATATATTATCCAACCGGCGGGAGTTTGGCTGGAGGAAGCAAATCCTATGGCACTATGACCGCGGCTGGCATCTGGAGCCTGAGACTTTGTGGCGTTGATGTAACCGATGGAAGAGTTCAAGCTGGTTTGACCTGGTTAACCAACAATGAGGATTGCAGCTTTGACGATAATCCTGGTTATCCTTACAGTCAAGGACATTGCTTCCTTTACTATTACTATATGACCACCGCCAAAGCCTTGGCTATGTGCTTCCTAAATGATTTAGGTGGTGTTGACTGGTATGCCGCTCTTTCTACCAAATTGGCAGGCCTTCAGCACGATGACGGGCACTGGGTAAATGCACCTGCTGCTCATGGGCAGGAGGATATACCAGAACTTGCTACTGATTATGCTCTTCTTGCCTTACAAACCAGACAACCACCAGCAGCAGATCTATGGATGTCTATTATTCTCGCTTCTAATGCCACTCTCACAGTCTACGACCCGCAAGGAAGGCATGCTCGCCTGGGTGACATTAACATTCCAGGTGCTACCTTTGAGATAGACGAAGAAGGAAGAC
>QENJ01000066.1 GCA_013374505.1 Candidatus Methanophagaceae archaeon | reverse complement strand
AAAGCAGGAATTGAAGTTGGCAGAGCGCACCGATGGAAAGTGGCTTATTCTTTCAACGGATGAAACGCGGGATGCCAGCGAAGCAGTGAATGAATATCTGGAGAAAGATTTTATAGAGAAGGTATTTCGTGTCTTGAAGACGCAGGAAGAAGTTGAGCCGGTGCGCCATCGCCTTGAACATCGGGTAAGAGCGTATTTGTTCGTGTGCATGCTGGCGTATCGGTTATTATCAGTGCTTCAGTGGAAACTGAAAGAAGCTTCAGGCCATGAGGATTCATGGGAACGGGCAGATGCGCTGTTGCATGCCCTTGGCAGGGTAGAACGCGTGGAGGTTACGTTTGGTAATGAAATAAGGACATGGTACCTCAATGTAACGAAGGAGATAACGGATACTTTGAAGGAAATTGGCATGAATGATTTACTTAAAGAGGAAACGCGCCTAGTAAATTCTCTGAAAATGTAGGTGGCACATTTATTCTAAACAGGTTACTATACTCCGCTGCCTGTGGTCTCGTATATCGTGCGGTCAATTCATGGGCTCTTGAAGAGCCGGTTTGGAAAGGATAAGGGGTTTGCGGAAGACGATGTGATGATGCTTGACCCCGCAGCAGGGACTTTGACATTTGTTCTTCGTGCGATTCGAGAAGCGTTAAGCGAATTGGATACGCGAGGTTTGAGGGGACTCGTGCCTTCTTACATAGAGCGACACATCTTACAGCAGTTCTTTGCTTTTGAGCTGCTCATTGTGCCGTACATAATAGGGCATTTGAGGGTTTCTATGGCTCTGGAGCGGGAATGGGATTATGAGTTCAAGGAGAATGAGAGATTCCAGTTTTATCTTACGAATACGTTAGAGATGAGGGAGCCTAAGCAGGAAACTATCTTTCCTGAACTCACTAAAGAAGGTCAAGAAGCGAAGAGGGTGAAGGAGAAAGTGCCTATTTTGGTTGTGCTCGGTAATCCACCTTATTCCGTGAGTTCGGAGAACAAATCAGAGTTTATCGAGAAGTTGATGGCAGATTACAAGCGGGAAGTGAAGAAAGAGCGGAATATTCAGCCGCTTTCTGACGATTACATCAAGTTCATCAGGTTTGCACACTGGAAGATAAGCCAGACCGGTAAGGGCATTTTTGGCTACATCACTAACAATTCGTATCTTTCGGGGATAATTCATCGCGGAATGCGAAAGGAACTGCTTTCGACTTTTGATGAGATTTACATATTGAATTTGCATGGCTCTTCGAGGATAGGAGAGAAGACACCGGAAGGTGGTAAGGATGAGAACGTGTTTGATATTCAGCAGGGAGTGGCAATAGCGATCTACGTGAAGTTAGAGAAGCCGTTAAAGGAGAAGAATGTTCGTTATGCTGATGTTTGGGGCTTGAGAGATGTAAAATACAAATATCTTCGTAAAAATGATGTTACGAGTACGGATTGGCTGGTGCTTGAGCCAAAAGAGCCACAATATTTCTTCGTGCCTAAGGATTTCGCTTTGCAGGATGAATATGATGAGTTCTGGAGGGTGACGGATATATTTAAAGTTTATTCGAGTGGTGTCAAGACACATAGAGATCATTTTGTGGTGGGATTTACAAGGGAAGAGATAACTCAAAGGCTTAAAGTATTTACTGGTAATCTGAGTGATGAGTTTGTAAAGAAAAGCCTGAATATTAGACTTGTTGCGAAATAACTTGGAAAAGCCCGGAGAACGGATATCCGTAAAAAGGAGCAATATGCACGGAGTAATGGACGCCTTAGAAGGCAGCATTTCATAGGATTTTATATCGCAACAAGTCTATTAAAGATACAAGTGATTGGTGTTTAAATTCGGCAAGAGAGAAGGTTAAACAAATCAAATTGAAGAAATTTATAAGGCGTTATTCATATCACCCCTTTGATATAAGATTTGCATGTTACAATCAAGATCTGATTGATAGGGATAGGTGGGAGTTAATGCAAAATTTTTTTGCTGATAATCTGGCGCTAACAACAATTCGTTCTGAGGCAAAAGATGTGGATTTTTCTCATTCCTCTATTAGCTCTTTTGTCACAGATATTCACTATGTCGGGGGACAATCCTACATTTTCCCCCTTTACCTCTATCATGACGAATCAAAAGTAAAATCGTTAGATGATAAAACATGCAAACAAGAACGTGCCCTGAACATAAGTAAAGAGTTTTTGCAAGCCATAAAAGAAGCTTTAAGCACAGAACCAACACCCGAAGAGATTTTCTACTACATCTACGCCGTTCTTTACTCGCCTACTTATCGCAAACGCTACGAAGAGTTTCTGAAGATAGATTTCCCGAGGGTTCCGTTGCCTCTGGATCTGGAGAAGTTCAAGAACCTGAGCGCACTTGGCAAGGAACTGGTAGAACTGCATTTGCTGAGGCATCCTTCTTTGAGCGAGACAGAAATAGGATTTCCGGTGAGTGGCTTGAATACGGTGGAGAAAGTCCGTTACGAGGAAGAGAACAGAAGGGTATATTTCAACAAGGAGCAGTATTTCGAGGGCATTTCAAAAGCGGTGTGGGAGTATCAAATCGGTGCGTATCAGGTGATGGCGAAGTATTTGAAGGATAGAAAAGGGCGGGAGTTATCATTGGAGGAGATAGAGCATTACATGCGAGTGGCGAAGGCGATTGAGAGGACGATTGAGGTGCAAGAAAAGGTGGAGAAAGTTTATGGGATTGTGGCAATGAGCTAAAAGTGGGCTATCTAAATATAAATGTTTATATGACTTATTTCTCGATGTGCTTAGTTGACACACCCTTATATTCGCTTCACATTCCGCTTTGACTTTACTTTCTCATATAATTTTCCAGCCGTAGTCAGAAGAGGCACCTTTTCTCTTTCTGAAGCAGCAATGAAAAAAAATCGCTGCAATAACGCTCGAATCAAGAATTACTCTATCTTGCATCTCTATCCGCTCTTATTAGTTCAGCAGCACTCACGTCTGCCTTCATAGGAAAAGAAAAAGAATCAAAAGGAATTTTTATCCCCTATATCCCCTCCTCCTCACTAAAAACTCCCCTCTCGTATCTTAAAATTCAGCTCATATTAGTTTCAGTTCAAACACCCTTTTTCAGGTACACGCTAGACGGTCGTAGATCAAAATGACTGCACTATCTGTGGGTTCGCAAGACCAACTGACAGCATACCCCTAAAAACGCGATAGTGTCAGATTACCCTTAGAAACAAAAATATACACTGGAACTACAATTCCAGCACATTCACAATCTCTTCCACCGTCCGGGTCCAATCGGTAGATTTACATATCGTCCCTTTTGCACCCGCATCGAGTGCGTTTCGCTCTACCTCGGTTCCCGCATAGGCGGTGAACAGGTAAATGTTTGCTGCTGGGTCGTTATCCGTTATCATTCTGGTTGCTTCCACACCGTTCATCACCGGCATCTTGAGATCCATCAACATGAGGTCCGGTTTCTTACCTCCATTTGTCAGTTTGCTGTATAGCTCAACTCCCGCCTCGCCATGCCGAGCAGAATGCACGGTGAACGTATGCTTCTTGTTCATCGCCAGATAAAGTGACAGTAGATTGTGAATCTCTTCTTCATCATCCACAAGCAAGATACTATATTCCATTTTTACCCCTCACTCACACTATTGTCGTGATGTGTTGTTAAATCTTTCGGACATCATAAAAAAAATGATGGATATTCATAACTAAATTATTAAAGAATGAAAACTTTTTTACAACATTTCTGGAATATAAAATTTAACGTGTTTGCCCTTCCATGTCAAGCGGATTCCAGAATATTCACTATCTCTTCTACTATATTGGTCCAGTCCGCGTCCTTGCTTAGTGTACCTTTTGCACCCGTGTTGAGCACATTTCGTTCTATTCCTGTTCCCGCATAAGCGGTGAACAGGTAAATGTTTGCTGCCGGGTCGTTATCCATTATCATTCTGGTTGCTTCCACACCGTTCATCACCGGCATCTTGATGTCCATAAGCACGAGGTCCGGCTTCTTACCTCCGTTTGCCAACTTGCTGTACTGCTCAACTCCCGCCTTGCCATGCCGGACAGAATGCACTGTGAACGTATACTGCTTGGTCTTCATCAGATAAAGTGGTAGTAGTGTGTGAATCTGTTCTTCATCCTCCACAAGCAAGATAATATAGTCCATTTCTATTTTCTCTCTTCTCTTAATATTCTTCTTCCTTTAAATAGCTTCCCGCCAGCGCATCCCGCGTCATTTCTGGACTTCATTGTTCCTTTCGCGTATGGTCATAAGCATCTCTCTTTGCTTGTCGTCCAGATTGCGTGATTCAAGCATTAACTCGATATATCCACATATTACCGTCACCGGCGTGATAATTCTGTGAGATGTCTCTTTTAGAAAATGCTCTCTCAAACTATAAGCCCTCGTTATGGCGCAATCGAAAAAACCAGTGATTTATCAACGCGGAGATCGCAGAGGGCGCAGAGTTTATGTGTGCTCCAAACTCCGCTTGGTTTTTCTAATGTCTCTGCGTTCTCTGCGCGCTCTGCGGTAAAATTAGGGGGTATAGTGATTTCACTGGAAAAATCAATTGTGCCCTCGTTATCTGCTCTTTCGACTCTTCAAGCATTTCTACATGTTCTTGCAATGACCGAGCCAGAAGTTTCAATTGCTCCTCCGCACGTTTGCGCTTGGTTACATCTCGAAAAAACGTTAATTTTGATACTGTACCGTCAACATGTCTCATTGGCGTCTCAATAATGTCATAAGTCTTGTTCATCCTGCGCGAGTACCACACTCCCACTCCACTACCTTTCTTTTCAGCACCTCCGCGATTTTGCAATTGGTGCAGGCAGGGTTCGTCTATGTTATAAAACACGTCATAGCAAATCCCACAGGTCCCATCTCCAAACTCATTAATCAAAACCTTGTTCACAAACTCGATTTTATAGTCTTTTGAGACCATGTACACACCATCAATCCTGCTTTCAAATATCTGATTCATGTTGTCCCGCTCTGCATTTATCCGCTCCACCAGCTCCACTTCTTTTGTTACATCTCTGCTTACACGGACTGTGCCAACAGGTACGCCATTTTGGTCCTTTAATAAAGCCACGGAAATGCTCATATGCACAGGTTGTTTATTTTTATTCAGCACAGTTGTTCAGTGATTTTTAAGCGTGCCTTCTCTCAACACTGTTTCCATTATCCTGTCCGCTTCTCCGGATTCCGTGTAAAATCTTTTGTTTTGTCTACCAACCACCTCATCTGCTGTATAACCCATGTAATCTTCTGCACCTTTATTCCACTCTCGCACAATTCCGTCCATATCCACAACAACAATCGCATCTGCAGAACTAGCAATTACATTGTTCAGATACGCTTCTGTTTCTCTCAACTGCTTCTCTGACTCCGCCAGTAGCTCATTCGCTCGCTTACGCTCTTCTCCCAGCCCCATATTGTGCAGCGCAAACGCTATGTTACCCGCCACCTCTGTCAAGAGTTCCTTTTCCTCTTCGCTTACTGTGACTCCGGCTGCAACCGATATGGCAAGCAACCCAAAAAGCCGATTTGCGTGCTCGACACTGATGAGCACCGTTTTTGTACCAGCACATGAATCTTTGAATACACAATCTTCGTTATTTGTTGTCTTGTCCTGGACTATAAGCGAGTCTTTCTGTGCAAGTGCATTTTTTATGCAAGGCGGGAAATCCCCTGCCTTCACATGTTTGCAGAAACGTGCGACATCGTCCATTAAACAGGATCCTTTGAGCGTGGTAACTGTCTCGCCATCCTTTAAAAGTCCAATCCACGCAGCATCGTAGTTTCGTGCATCTATCAGGGCATTGCAAGCTTTCTGGAGCAGACGGTTCCGGTCCTTCTCAACCCGGATTAACTGATCAACATTCATGATGGCTTTGAGGACACTGTTCAAATGCTCGATGCGTTCTTCCGCTCGCCTACGTTCGGTAATGTCCTCGCCAGAACTCAGCGTGGCATAGTTTTTGCCAGGGTCATCTTTCAATACTGTATTATGCCATGTGATAATCCTCTCCTCACCGCACCGGGTCAAAACAGTGTTATCATAAAATTCAACCGGATCAATCTCTCCTGCCATCAACGAGTCGAAGACCGCTTTTACATCATCTCATTCATGTAGTACCCCCTACCAGAACAACTGCAACTGCTCCTTTGTGCCTGCTACTGCCACGAAGTTCATAACCATTATAGCTCTGTACCTCATCCTGGAACTCTTCTAGTGGGTCCACATATCGGCGATGCCTTACTCCACACATCTATATCTCCTTTTGTCGTTCTTAAAAATAGTTCTTTCCTTTAAATTCAACCCTCTGAAAGTGGTAACGTAAAACAAACAGTGCACCCTTTACCCTTCTCCGACTCTATCCAGATGCGACCTCCATGCACCTCTATTATCCGTTTCACGATTGCGAGCCCCGCACCCGTACCCATGCTATCGGTATCCACCTTATAAAACAAATCGAACACCTTTTCGTGCTGATTCTTGTCTATCCCGATTTCATTATCCGCCACAAAAAAAACGGTCGCATCGCCTTCCACTCGGTACCCGAACTCTATTTCTGGCTGCGATTGCACACCCATGTAATTTATACTGTTTGTTATAAGATTCACAAGCACCTCAACTATCCTCATCCGGTCCACATGAACAGAGGGAAAGTCATCTGCCACTGATAGTTCTACGCCACTCGAATTTATTTGTTCCCGTGTTTGTTCCTGTGCTTCTTGAACAAGTTCAAAAAAAGGCACATCTTCCTGTGGATTCGCCACATGACCAATACGTGATAGTTCTAACGTGCCATTCACAAGGTGGTTCATCTTTGTAACGGCAGTTTCTATGTACTTCAAATCTCGTTCTACACCTTCCGCTTCTTTTTGTTTCAAATCGTCCCGTAGCAAACCCGCAAAACCGCGAATCGAGACAAGAGGCGCTTTTAGGTCGTGCGAGACGGTATAAGCGAAACTATCCAGCGCAGTATTCTTTACTTCAAGCTCTTTCAGGAGGTTTTCTCGTTCCTCCTCCCTCTGCTTCTGCACGGTGATGTCCCTATGATTCGCCATATGTGCTATAACGTGCCCTTCATCATCCTTCACTCTTGACGAAGACACAACTATTGGAAATAGTGTACCATTTTTTCTCTTCGCAATTAATTCACCGGTCCAACCCTCTTCCAATGTTGTCCTAAGTGCCTCTTCCAGCTTTGGTATTTGGTCCTCAGGATAGATGGTGGCAATCTCAGCCCCAATTAACTCTTCTCTTGAATAGCCGAACATTTTAGTAAACGTTTCATTCACATAGGTAATCCTACCCTCGAGATCGCCCATAGCCATGCCATCAATCGAACTGTCCACAGAATGCGAAAATAGCCTCAGTTTTTCTTCTGTCTTCTTGCGCTCTGAGATGTCTCGTGCAACAGCAAGCCGACCACGGGGCTGCCCGTCCGAGTCCAATACGGTGGTGACGCTTAATTCTATGGGTAGTCGCTTTCCCGTCTTTAGCAAAAGCTCAACCTCATAAAGCGCAATTGTTTCGCCGGAAAGCCCTCTTCTGAAACGCTCAACCGTGGATTCTCGGTATTCCGGGGCAAGAACTTCTGTAAAGGAATGTCCTATTACGTCCTCAGGAAGGTAACCGGTAGCCTCTTCAAATCTTGGGCTGAGATAAGTAAACTTGCCTTCCGTATCTAAAGCAACGACTACATCGTTTATGTTTTCAATTACTGTCCGGTATTTCTCCTTCTTCTTCCACAGTGTCTCTTCAGCCTTCGCAATCTGCTCGCTTAGCATAGCAACTACAAAAGCGACAATTACAAACATAAGAGCACGAATGAAATCATAGGCCGGGGCTACATACTCATTAGGAATGGCGCTGTGGCTGAGAATCAGCAGTGCCGCTAAAAAAATCGCCACACCTAAACCCTTCCGTTTCCACCACACCGCAGCTAAAATAATAGGAATGTAAAAGAAGTGAGTAAAAACAACGCAGATTGACAATACCGTGTGAAAGTAATACGTGATAACGCAACAAATACCTAAAAGAAAAGCCATTACCATACATTTGTATTTGCCGCCCAGTTCTATCATAAGGTCACCAAATCATAAACTTGTACTTCGGTTTCACGTGGATTCCAGAATAGTCACAATCGTGTTTACCGTCTTGTACCAATCCGAGGATTTGCTTATTGTACCTTTTGCACCGGCATCGAGCGCTTCTTGTTCTACCTCGGTATTTGCGTAGGCGGTGAACAGGTAAATGTTTGCTTTTGGGTCGTTAGCCCTTATCCGTATAGTTGCTTCCACACCGTCCATCACAGGCATTCGGAGGTCCATAAGCACGAGGTCGAGCTTCTGCCCGTTTACTGCCAGTTTGTTGTACATATCAACCCCCGCCGCGCCATTTTCGGCTGAGTGCACAGTAAACGTATGCTTCTCATGCCGCACCAGAAAAAGTGGCAGTAGTTTGTGAATCGGTTCTTCGTCATCCACAATCAAGATTGTGTAGTCCATTTTTTATTCCACATACTCCTTTAGATACTTTCCCGCTAACGAATCAGTCACCAGTTCCTGTATTTCCTCGTTTCTTTCGCGTATGATTCTAAAATACTCTTTTTGCTGGTCGTTATGATCGGCGGATTCCTCTAATAAATCGGTGTATCCTCCGATAATAGCCACCGGAGTGATAATTCGGTGTGACGTTTCTTTTAAGAAGTGTTCTCGCAATCTATAAGCCTCTTCTACCTTCTCTTCTGCACGTTTGCGCTCTGTGATGTCCCTGGTAGCTCCTTGAAATCCTACTAGAGTTCCAGCATCATCAAATACAAGCTTATTACTTATCTCAACGTCTATCTTCTCACCATTCATATGCCATAATTGCATTTCAAACGTTAAACCACTCGATTCATGACTTTTCTTCTGCTCTTCCTTCGTTAAATTCAAAATAAGATCCATATCTTCCGGCGAACAATGCTCAGATAACGAACTTCCGACCCATTCTTCAGGCGTAAACCCCACCATTTGAAGAATAGAAGGATTGACATACGTAAATTCAAAGTCCAAATTCATTAGCCAGATACAATCAACAGTGTTATTTGCCAGTAGATGATACATCTTCTCGCTCGCTTTTAATTGCCTCTCCGCTAGGCATTTGTAAAGCCCCATCTCGATGGACGCGAAAAGTTGCCGCTCCTGAAACGGTTTAACAAGATAAGCATACGGTTCGGTGGTTTTCGCTTTATCTATCAGCCCAATATCCGTATATGCAGTCAGAAATATAACAGGAATATCACTCTTCTCTTTTATCTCGTACGAAGCGTCTATGCCGTTTTTACGCCCTATCAGCACAATATCCATCAATATCAAATCAGGCTTAAGCACAACCGCCTTTTTCACTGCCTCATCTGCGCTGGCGGCACGACCCACCACCTCGTAACCTATATTGGTAACCGACATTTCCAGGTCTTCTGCCACGATAGCTTCATCTTCCACGATTAAAATACGTGCTTTCTTTGCCATATTAACCCCTATTGCGTTCGTTAAACTCTATACTACCTGACCCCGCACTCACATCTGTCAAGACAACAGCAGAGATGAGTGAAATCGGCGTGCCAAAAATCAGTCGCCCCTTCCCCCACGGTATCCTTTCAAGTGTCATATAGGTTACATTTCAAGTGGGATTACTACCTTATATAACTTTCGGGCACATTTCAGGTGGAGATTACAGGTGCCAATGCTGTTGTCTATACGTGAATTACGTTCTTTTCGACAGGCATCACACCGTCTTGATTCCAAGAGTATATCAATCGTAGCTTTATCTTTTGTAGCTTGTACTTGCATATTTAAGGTATCCGGTCTATGGCATCCAGAAGGAGAGGCCTGAGGGTTTTGCAGAGCTAAGGCAAGAGATAGGGTGGTTGAAGTGGTGGATCAGTGACTATTAATGGTGTTTACCTTTTTATATGAAGAAAAGCATTTTTAAAAATAAATGTCGACAAGCATATCGGTATTAACTCACACCATTATCTTCTATTTTGAATTCCACCTTAAAAGTCGCACCCTTATCACTGACGACCTCCAGTTTCCCCTGTAACTGGTCTTCCACCAGAATTTTTACCAGATGCAGACCAAGGGTTTTCGTTGTATTGATGTCGAATCCTTCGGGTAGTCCAACGCCGTCATCGCGTACTGTCATGCTAATACTTTGTGCTGATGCCGAGAGACTAACCTCGATCTTACCTTCCGCCCTGTTTACAAAAGCATGTTTAAATGCGTTTGATAGCAGTTCATTCACAACTAACCCGAAAGGTACTGCAATTGAGATTGGAAGTGTACAGTCAGCTACATGAACGACCGGCACAATTTTTGTGTCTTGAACCTGATAACCCTGGAACAATTGCCGTATCAATCCATCCACAAACCCCTTCATATTTATCTCAGATAAGTTCCTGCTTTCGTACAATTTCGTATGAATAAGTGCTATTGTATTTATCCTGTCTCTTGATTCCAGGAATCCCGCACTCGTATTCTCGTCTTTGGCTGCTCGTGCTTGCATATTCAGCAGGCTCGATACGACCTGAAGATTGTTCTTTACGCGATGATGTATCTCCAGCAGCAACACCTCTTTCTCTTTCAAAGATGCTTTTAGCTGCTCTTCTGCCTGCTTGTGTGCCTCATCCAGCTCCATGTCGTGGAGCCCAAGCGCGATATCTCCCACCACTTCCTCCAGCAGTCCCTTCTCTTCTTCGTCCACTGCGACTTCTGGTGCAAGTAATACCGCAAACAGCCCGAAAAGCTTACCGGCATGCTCGACTCGGATGATTGCAGCTTCTTTGCCGACACAAGCGTCTTTGAAGAAGCAATCACCACATTCTCGGGATTTGTCCAGAACTACAAAACTGTCCTTTTGTGCGAGCGCGTTCTTTATGCACGGCGGATGATCACCACCCAGCACATGTTCACAGAAACGAGTGACGTCTTTACTGAAGCCGGAACCCTTGACTGTGGCAAAGGTTTCGCCATCTTCTAAGAATCCGAGCCATGCGGCATCGTAGCCCCGTGCTTCTGCCAGAGTATCGCAGGCGTTCTGCAACAGAGTGTCACGGTCCTTCTCCATCACAATCAACTGATTTACACCCCTGAGGGCTTTGAGAACGCTGTTCAGATGCTCGATGTGCGTTTCCGTCTTCTTGCGCTCAATAGCATAGCGTATAGTACGTACCAGTAACTCGCTATCCAATTTGTTCTTAGGCAGATAGTCCTGTGCACCCTCTTGCACTGCCTTAATAGCAAGTTCGGCATCGTCGAGACCCGTCAGCATCACGATTGGCACATCTGGTTCTTGCGCGTGTACAGTAATGAAAGTGTCCAGCCCAGAACTATCCGGCAGTCCGAGGTCCAACAGAACCGCATCTATATCTCCTGCTGCAAGGCGCTCCAGCCCTGTTGAGAGCCTATCCGCTTGCTCCAGTGCAAACGCAGAGGCACCTGCTTCCGACAGCATCTCCTGTATCAAGCGTGCGTCTCCCTGGTTATCCTCAACCAGCAGAACTTTTATCCTAGTATCGTGCATAAAGTTTATGTCCCATTCACATCTGGTGGCAATTTAACAATCGTAAACCAGAACTCTTCGATAGACCTCACTACAGTGATGAACTGGTCCAGATCAACAGGTTTGGTGATATAGCAGTTCGCATGCAGGTCATAGGCTTTGAAGACGTCCTCTTCTGCCTTTGAGGTAGTCAGCACTACCACCGGGATGCGTTTCAGGTTGGAATCCGTTTTGATCTCTGCGAGCACATCACGACCGTCTTTCTTCGGCAGGTTCAAATCAAGCAGGACGAGGTCAGGTCGCGGCGCATCCGTATAAATCCCTACTCCACGCAAAAACTCCAAAGCCTTTATGCCATCTTCTACCACATGCAGGTTGTTGTGCAGTTTAGCGTCTCTGAGTACTTCTTGCGTCAGACGCACATCGCCGGGGTTGTCTTCTACCAGCAAAATCTCTATCGAGTTTCCTATCATTTTTCACTCCATTTTCGTAATTCAGATTTTGTGATTCGCTTATAAATATGCTTTTTATATGATCCTGGTGCATTCGCTTTTCATAACCCAAAAAGTCAGCCCATGTTAAAAAGGTATGGGTTGCTAATCCGTATTGCTCTTCCTTATAAAATCACGCTGGCGTCTCATAAAAAGATACACGAACTCCACGTCCTTATATTCTTCTTGTTCTGCTACCGCATGAACAAGTTTTCTTTGTGCCAACCCTGTTTGCGTACCATCAATAGTTACTACAATCTTTCTTATTTCCGGGTGTAGTTTTAATGCTATATCTATAGTGCTTTTGACATCTAACACCTCAACCAATCCCGTAATGTAGTTGTATTCTGCTATCATCGAAGGTTCAAAGTTATTGACACCGCAAAAAACAATCGGGACTTCGCCAAATAGTTCCTCATGATATTTTAGAAGAAACTGAAATGCATTGTCGTCTGATGAGATGATTATATCGAATGGAATAAAGTTTGGGTCTGGTTAGTTATATTTACACTTATATAACTCTAAGAGCTGGTGAAACATTTTTTCAGGCGTGTTTCGTTTTGTATCCATGTATTCAACAGTTAAATCATAATCAATACCTGTTTCATCAAATGTGGATTCTATTCCCGCCTGGATGTCTCGATTCCAGGGATAGCTACTAGGATAAGAAT
>QENJ01000086.1 GCA_013374505.1 Candidatus Methanophagaceae archaeon | reverse complement strand
CAAATTACACTCAACTGGCTCGAACCGAATCTCAGGGAGCTGAACTAAAACCCGGCGATAAAGTTGTTTTTCTTGGCAGCGGACCATTGCCTTTAAGCCTTATAATGCTGTGCCATCAACATGGACTTAGAGGAATCGGAATTGAACAGGAACCCGACAGGGCAGAACTCTCAAGAAAAGTGCTGCAGAAACTGGAGCTTTCTGATCAGATCAAGATAATCGCGGGAAACCATTTCACATTACCCCTAAAAGAGAAGTCCGAACTTCTTATGGTGGCTTCTGCAGCAGAACCCAAAAAGGTGATCATAGATCATCTGGCAACGCTGCTGCCTGCGGGAACAAAAGTATCCTATCGCATCTATGAGAAAGGGCTTAGAAGATTATTGGAAACCTCTTCTTTTCCTGAATTGCCTGAACAGTTTAAGGAATATCTCAGGATCCGACCTGAACCACCGGTCAACAATACCGTTGTGTTTCTGACCACAAATTCCGATAAAAAAACTAACCAACCACCCCAAATCACAACTCCAATGGAAATGCACCCGAAAAGTTTATTAACTGATAGTGAGATCGTATGAATTGCATTGCAAGTTTAGGTGACTAAAATGACCGTGCTGATCACCTGGGGATGCCCCTTCGAGGAACTCTTTGACTGCATTGATATTCCTGAGGTTTGAGGCGAAAAAGATCTGGAGGACTCAGATGAAGAGCGGTTTGATAGTTGCAATCTTAACTGGGTCACGCTGTTGTATCAGGACGCGCACTCGTCATAGATAAGGGGTTGAGTCGATTTATATCGAGGCATACTACGGCGGTCTGACGGCTTACACCTGTACAGTATGCAGATGTTGAGATCTTCTATCCTGGTGGAATGTTGTACGTAGAGGGTAAGATCGATGAAAACGGCATGTTTAGCTTTAATCCCAAATAAGGGAGGGGGGAATGGCTGGTGGTTAGAGGCAGGAGGCAGACACATACATCTGCACATCCATGAGCACACGCATGACGAAGTAAAGAAATGGCGAGAGAAATAGGGGCATCACTAGCAGAACGGAAACGGCGGAAACTTCCAGGATATAAAGCATACGGATGCGCCTTCAAATGCTCTCAACCAGGTCAATGAATTCCAGATATTCACTGTGACCCAGTCGGAAACCCTTCCTGATCATCGAATTAACTTTTTCGCGCGCTTCTTCTTTTTTCAATACGCCCTTTTTAAGCATCCGGAATATTATAAAAAGCGTGCCGTGCACGTCTATTTTGAAAACTTTTCCGACTTCCCGGGCAATGCCATCGTCTAAGATTGCGACACCACTTTTTGCCTTTGCTAAAGCGAGCACTTCCAATTCGCCTTCATGCAACTCGTCTTTTAGGCCCTTTAACATCTCTTTGAATTCAGTCTCTACACGTACGATCTTAATAACTTCTTTCGCTATTAACTCCTCTGAAATGAGTGCATCAGCATCTCCTCTGAGCTTCCCTTGTGTTATTACTTCTTCATATACTTTCAGGGGAATTATTTTATCACCCTCCAACAGCTCGAAAATCTGGCTTAAACCCACTTTATTCAGATATATCAGAGGGGTGGAATTGAATATCCAGATCATTTCATCGCAGCTTCAAAGTCTTCTCTTATATCTTCAAGGGTGATGTGCAAAGGAATATCTTTCTCTTTTATCAAATCCATCATCGCCCTAACGGATATACCAGCGATTTCCGCAGCTTTTGCTAAAGATACTCGTTTATCCCGGAATAGCTCCAGAGCATACCTCTTTAATTCCTCGTTTAGTCCCCTATCCAAAATTCGTCTTATCAACGCAGACTTGCCCATCTGCTCAATACTAATTAGCATTTCAAGCTTCCTCGCCATCTCTTCTGTTGGTCTAATAGATATAATCTTTTGCATGTTTACGTATTTGTGTTTTGTATACCTAAAGTTTATAGTTTATTTATGCTGTTATTCAGTACCACTTAAGAAGAATGTAAGACTGGTGGTTCCGTGTTCAACCCCGCTCATATATCACCAGAATAGCTAGCAACCGTTTTTGGGGGCGGATGAGTTTGCTGCTTTTTATCCCCTCAGCCCGTTTTTTTGCAATCTTCATTTTCATCAAATCCCGTGCGTGTTACGAAGTAAAAAAAGGTGGCATTTTATTTTAATTATTTATAGTTTGTCAGAATATCTGCGTATAGATTGAGCTTTAATCTTAAATCGGCAGGCAGATATTGAAACGTTTAAATAGTGGACCCCTTATATTGTATTTTATGGCAGCGATTAGTAAAAATGAGTGTCTAAGTAACAGTACATGCTATTGTGTAGAACCAATAGTGGGTGAAATCATGGGGATATATTCAGCACTCAAAGGTCTTAGCGCAGAAGAAATCTATCTGGACTCCTCGAATCATCTAACGCCACTTTTTAAGCGATTGGACTACCTGATTGCTTTGGATATAGGTGATACCCGCGCAGAAGAACTCCTATCTAATCCTGGGTTTAATTCTGCATTTGATGTTATTACCAAGTTCAGGAGTATGTATACCGCGAAATTAGAAGTTGAGCAGGCAAAAGCGATAATACGGAGCCGCGATGCCTGGGGTGCGTTAGAAGATTTTGCATATCTGCCCAATTATCTGCAACTGGCAAGGACTGAATATAGAGGCGCAGGACTTAAACCCGGTGATTGTGTTCTGTTTCTCGGAAGCGGACCACTGCCTATAAGCCTTATCGTGTTGTGTCATCAGTATGGGCTCAGAGGGATCGGAATTGAACAGGAACCCGATAGAGCGGAACTGTCAAGAACGGTGCTGGACAAACTAGGGCTTTCTGACAGGATAAAAATAATCGAGGGCAACCAGTATTCCGTGCCCAGGGAAGAGCGACCCAAACTTGTCATGGTAGCCGCGCAAGCGGAACCCAAGAAAGCAATCTTCGATCATCTGGCAACTGTATTGCCCGCGGGAACTAAGGTGTCATATCGTAGCTATGAGAAAGGGCTCAGAAAGTTGTTGGACACGTTTTATCGTTATGAATTACCTGTGCAGTTTGATGAATATCTCAGGGTACGACCAAAACCGCCGGCTAACAATACCGTGGTGTTTCTGACCACCACTAATGGAAAGTGCAATTCAACCTTAGGCGGACGGTTAAGAGATAACGGTAAAATATACGATACAGAATAACTGTTGCGGTCCCGACACCAGAGAGCTGTTAAGCCCGCCAGAATAGCAAGCTTTTTATGCTGTACGTAATTGATCTAATGATAGAAACGTGTAGGAAATTAACACAGGAGAGATGAATAAAATGACACAAGAAGAAGGTAAGAATGTAAAAGGAAGTGACGAAAACGTTGCGGTCGTGTTAATAGGTCATGGAAGCACACTGCCGTATAACAAGGACGTGCTGGTGGGACTACAAAAACGACTGGCGATGCGAGATGGTTTTAAAGGCGTAAAAGTGGCGTTTATGCAATTGAATTCACCGAGCATTGAAGAGGTATTGCGAAGTCTTGCTGAGAGTGGTATAAAGAAGATAGTGGCGCTGCCGGTTTTCGTGGCTGATGGAGAGCATACGACCAAAGACATCCCGGAGAAGCTGGATATAGCGTTCAAGGGCGAATGGGCGGAGATAGGGCGAGATGTGGAACTAATTTATGCTAAGCCAATGGGAGTAGATGATAGGATTGTGGATATTTTGGTGGACAGGACAAAAGAAGCCGAGAAGTGAGTGCGCGTGCGGGGTTCGCGCATTCAGAAACCACGAAGGGGTAACTATTCAGCAAACCTGTTTGGTAAGGAATACCACGGTATTATTGACAGGCGGCACAGGTCGGATTCTGAGGTGTTCGTGAAACTGCTCAGGCAATTTTAGAGACGAAGACGCTTCCAGTAATCTTCTAAGCCCTTTCTCGTATAAGCGATATGATATTTTTGTTCCGGACGGCAGTACATTAGCCAGGAACTCAAAGATTTCCGTTTTGGGTTCCGCGGCTGCCGCCACCATGATCAGTTTGCAGCCGTTATTCGATGGTAATTTGAAGTGGTTTCCGTTTATTATTTCTATCTGCTCAGAAAGATCCAGTTTCGCCAGTACTTTTCTTGATAGTGCTGCTCTGTCGGATTCTTGCTCTAGCCCAATGCCCCTAAGGCCATGTTGATGGCATAGCAGTATAAGACTTAATGGCAGTGGTCCGCTACCAATAAACGCTACTGTATCACCTGGTTTTAGTTCCGAACCTTGATATTCCGTACGAGCCAGTTGAGTGTAATTTGAGTAATGAGTGAATTTCTTCAGCACACCCCAGGAATCGCCATTAGCCAGTATGGCATTTGCATTTTCGAGCTCGAGTCGCAAACTATATACATTTCTGAATCGTACGATAGCTTTAAGTACTGATTCATATCCCGGTTTGCCAAGAATATCACGTACTAAATGATCTTTAACATCCTGTGCTGCCAGATAGTCCAGTCGCTCAAAATAGGCTTTCAGATGATTAGAATTACTATGCAGTATTTCGTAATCTTTAAGATCGCGGGTATCTGAATATATTTGTAATAGTTCCGCTATTATTGGTCCCTGCGAGATAAGCATCTTGCTACTCCTGGTCATTATAGTTTTACATACCGCCATAGGTACATTATTAGTTCTTACTTTATTTAAGTTAAAGTTATTATGTTATTAAAGTTGTTCCTTGGGACACATGTTCGGTCAACCGTGTGAATCTGCGTCCTAAATAGATAGAAGTCTGAGACGCTAAACCCGCAACCCGCCAAGAATAGCGATAAACAACGCCGCAGCTATTATATCAGCAGTAGAACCAGGGTTTATCCCGGCCTTTATCAAGTCCTCATCAAACGCCTCTATCTCTTCAAGTTTGTAACCACCGTCCACAATCGCTTTTGCACGTGCCATCACGTATCTGCTTTTTCCCGTACCGAAACCCAATTTAACAAAAGTATCCTCTTCTTCGGATAGCAACCACAAATAGGTATGCGTTATGGCATCGTTTATAGCATTCACCTCAGCGGATTCTTTTAGCCTCGCAGCGGACCTGAAAGTCTTATCAAATCCGGCCACCAATTCGCGTGAAATCAAATCATACGCGGCAGATATGGTGAGTATATCATAAAGCGATAGTTCCTTCTCCAGGATTTCCGTTAGCGATGCCTCATCCATCACGTCAAATTCCGGGACTTCGCTTCTCACTTTTACTTTCGCCTTCGGAAATGCCTTGTAAACCGATATGGCATCTTCCACGTTCGTGTTTCGCATAATCTCGTCCGCTTTTTCTTTTAGCTCGGCCGGCTTATAACCTTTGCAAGCACCGGCAGACATAGCTAAAGGCACCAGCAGAAGTAATGCCCCGAAATGCGTATTCCCGCCACGTTGCCACGCCATGCTCTCTGCCACGCCCGTCCGGACCAGTTCACCCACACCGTGTTCTCGCGTGGCGGCTGCTCTCAAAACAGGGTAAACTGCCACCGAAGACGCAAGGAAATGCGTGTAGTTCGTATCTACGAAGTCGTGTGTTCGGTCTATGTTACCGGGCTTGGGATATGCGGATACTTCTAATAGCAAAGCCAGTTGCGCACTTCTTGCGATGTAGTCCTCGTTGTCCATTGCATAAACAAATAAAAATGAGTTGACATTAACTATTAGATTATGAGTAAAGGTAAGACAGTAAAAACAGATAACGCAATGCCGAATTTACCGGGCTCTGTACTATCGAAGACCCAAATCCGAGCGCTTTTACGGGATAAGCCACCTTTAATCGAGAAAATGGTTGACGTCAACACGCAACTGCAGCCAAATGGCGTTGACCTGACCGTAAAGACAGTAGAAAAAATAGCGGGTGCCGGCAGTATTGATTTTAGCAACAAGGACCGAAAACTGTCGGATACAGTAAAACATGTTTTTGATGCGGATTGGGTGTACTTATCGCAGGGGCAATATAAAATAATCCTTAACGAAATAGTGCATCTGCCAAAGGATATGATGGCTATCGGTGCGCCACGGACAAGTCTCATACGGTGCGGCGTTACTGTGGAAACTGGGATCTGGGACGCAGGTTACGAGGGCAGAAGCGAATCGTTGCTGGTTGTGTTTAACGAAGCAGGAGTACGAATAAAAAAGAACGCACGTGTGTTGCAATTGGTATTCATCAGGTTATCGAATAAAATAGCGGCGGGTGAAGCATACGGTGGGATATATCAGTCAGAGAATATTGGGGAACGGCAGATGACACTTGATGTGTAAATAGGGCGTATCTTTGCGAACCACAAGAATACACAGAGTTATGCGAGTTACCTGTTCTATCAAACTTTAAGAAAGTTTAATCGAGACGCTTCGCGGCAAGAAAAGCTGTACCAAAAGAGCAAATATGTTTTTTATACATTTTCGCTGTTAAAAGTGTAGGGGGGGGGGGATGTATTATTCGTTATACCCAAATTACGAATAGAAATAAATTCGGGGCATAATCCTGATACAGGGGCATGATGGGCTCTCTAAATGCGATATATGGGAGTCTGTGGGCGCAATGTCACTCATGAGCAAAGGAATTATTTGATAGGGCGGTTGTACGGGAGCAGAAGATATAGAGCAAGGCAGGACGTTGTTTTGATGCACACACATTCGATTTTCTTTAAACTTAGTCAATCATTACAAATTCCATCAATCTTATGCCGTGGCAAATAAATGCTGTTGGAAATCAATAAATGTAGCTCTTATTCTATTAACACCGCCAAGCAATTCAGTTGCATCAGCTATTGCGGAATATTTAATTTTTAGTAGATCGGGCAGTTTCTCTTGATCAAGCTCTTCAATACCCGTTTCAACGTATTTGGCTAAAACAAATTCCAAAAATTCCTTTTGGTTAATGTCCAATGACTTAAATATATCAAATTGTGCTTTGGCAACTCGTTCTTCTCTTGAAATTGGTTTAATTGCAAAAGAAATGTATTCTAAAGCATCAAATATATCACTGTTTTCTGCATCTATTAACTGCTTTAATTTTTTTAATTCCGTCATACCATAACCTGCTTCTGCAAGTTTATCAAGCAATGCTTTTCTTGTTATGGGATTTGACCATATTTTACGAAGTTCAGCTTCATCTTTGAAAAATTCAGGCAATTTTCCAAACAGGTTGTGCAAAAATTCTTCTGCTGAAATTGGTTTCCCATCCGCACTCCAAAATGATGTTTGAATCATATACTGAATTTCACGCTCTTTGCCATCGCGAAGTTTTATTTTTACCTTTTTAGGGCATTCGCATGGTGTTTTCCCACACTTCGGACACGGTTCTGATGGTGCTTTTTCACATTTGCAAGGTATTTTGCCGCACACAGGACAAGGTTTTAATGGCGTTTTTTCACATACACATGGCGCTTGACCACATTTAGCACATATTTCAACTAATGGTTCACCATCCCATTCCGGATTACTAAAATGATGATAGGAATCGAAAAAATCATAAATTGTGAAATATTCTTTTCCATCAAATAATCGTGTACCTCACCCAATAATTTGTTTGAATTCAATCATTGAGTTAATTGGACGCATTAAAACAATGCTTCGGATATTCCTTGCATCAACGCCGGTTGAAAGCTTTTGTGAAGTAGTAAGGATTGTGGGGATGGTTTTTTCATTATCTCTAAATTCTGCCAGATATTGGTCACCAAGTTTTCCATCATTGGCAGTAACACGCACACAGTAATTAGGTTCTGTGCTTTTCTTATATTGATTAATTAACTCCATAATCGCAAGTGCATGATCTTGGGTTGCGCAAAAAACGATGCCTTTTTCATTTTGATTTATCTCTTGCAATAGTAATTTTGTATTGTATGCTTCTCTTGCTTTAATTTCAATTATTTTATTCCAGTCTGTTCCCGTGTAGATTTTTCCCGCTTCTACTTTTCCTTCAAGAATCATATCATCAGAAGTATAAACATAATCATCCATCGTGGTTTTAATTCTCCTGACTTTAAAGGGGGTTAAGAAACCGTCATTAATCCCCTCTTTTAATGAGTACACATAAAGTGGCTCTCCGAAATATTTGTATGTATCAGCATTCTCATCTCGTTTTGGCGTGGCCGTTAAACCCAGTTGAACAGCAGGGGAGAAGTATTCCATGATTGCACGCCAATTTCCTTCGTCATTTGCTCCGCCCCTATGACATTCATCATTAATTATGAAATCGAAATAATCTTTCGGGTATTCTCCAAAGTAAGGTGTATCGTTTGGCCCACTCATAAAAGTTTGAAATATTGTGAAAAATATACTGCCATTTGTCGGAACAGAGCCTTTTTTCCTTATTTCATCAGGTCTAATTCTAACCAGCGCATCTCCAAATGCGGAGAATTCATTGAACGCTTGATTTGCCAGATTATTTCTATCTGCGAGGTATAAAATCCGCGGTCTTCTTGTACCATCCCACTTTAGATTCCAACGTGCATGAAAAAGTTTCCAGGCAATTTGAAAAGCGATATTGGTTTTTCCTGTGCCGGTTGCAAGAGTCAATAGCAACCGATCTTTTTCTTCCGCGATAGCGTCTAATGCTTTATTTGTTGATATTTCCTGAAAGAATCTGGGCTTATAAATACCACCATTAGAAATTGCATTGTATTTATCTTTCCAATTGTTTTCGATTTTGAATGTTTTATTCCACAATTCGTCAGGCGTTGGGAATTGTTGTATTAGCCCTTCGCTGCCGGTCTCCATACAGATCTGATAAATCTCGTTGCCATTGGTTGCAAAAGTGGTTAGTAAATGAAGTTTTTCAGCGTAATTTTTTGCCTGTGCAACTCCTTCTCCAACTTCCTTTTCCGCACTTTTGGCTTCTATTGCTGTAAGTTTACGACTTTTGTAAACCAGAATATAGTCAGAAATTAACGGTTTTGCACGCCCTGCGCCGGTTTGAAGTTTGCCTAGAGTAATGTGATATTCTCTTAATACTTTAGAATCTTCTATAACACCCCAGCCGCTTTCTTTTAGCAGGGGATCTATCAGTTCAGCACGGGTTTCTGCTTCATTCATTTGTATCCTTAACTTCTTTAGTGTTATATAAATTATTTTGTTTTGTCACAACGCTTCTACCTAATTCGTCTTCAGCTTTTTTATTTGTATGTGTTAGCATTTCTACATGGGGACAATTTGTCCCTATGTAACTTCCAAGTTCTGCATCTCTTTTGCGCATCTTTTTTAGATAATCTGTTGGATTTGAACTATCTGTTAATGCACCAACAATATCGACTAACGAATAATACCAATCCCCTTTAAACCAAGTCCTTCTGATACTTTTATTTTGAAAAACTATTAACTTATTATTTCCAGCGTCAGTCATTTTAACTCCCCATCAAATGTTTTTTGCAGGATTGATTTTTTCAATTCTTCCAAGTCCGCGAGTTTCTTTTCGTATATGGCTTCGAGTTTTTTTGTTTCTGATTCATTCTTCATAACCATTATTATTTGTTGATGTCTCTTCATTAATAGCCTTTTTCTTGTGCCTTATTGTTAATTCGGATAATTCATTATAATTATTTTTTGTTGATACTTTTGTACCTGATTTTTCTTCGAGCTCTTTTCTGGCATTTCCTGCAACGGTTCCGCCTTCAGTAGCAGCTTTTTTATTTTCAGGAAATCCTTTTGCATCTTTCTTTTTTGCTATTTCTGTCGTTGATGCTTCGCCCAGCATTGTAAAAATTAGTTCGAGGTCGGTCATGTGATCGCGCAGATTGTCTTTTGGTTTATCAATCGCTTTGAAATTTTTGTATTCAGAGGGCGTCATGCCGAATGTCGCCTTACTGATTTCAGCTGTCAGTATAGCGTATTCTAAATGTTCTTTCACGCCTCTTTTCTTCCACTCTTCAGTTAGTTCATCCCGGACAGCGATACCTCTTGCTCTCTTTTCGATCCATTCGTCTGAATAACCCTTTTGTTTGTAGATCTCACGCATACGCTTTGTTGCGATTTCAGGATTTTCTATCTCTTCGAGCCGTTCGTAGCCAACTTTTGCCAGCCAGCGTTTGAAAGGTTCCGCCTTGGGAGATGGGACAGATTGAATCAAACGCAGTATGCCTATAGTATTCCAGCACTGTATCATCTGTCTTCCGCCAGCGGTATCAAATTCAATTCCAAGGGGGGGGACAATTTGTCCCCCCCCTTTGAAGGCGTCACTCAGGGATTGATCTCGCTTCCTGAGTTTTTTTAAATAATCCTGCGGATTCACTGAATCGGTAAGCACCGCCACAACATCACTTATAACAAACCACCATTCATCATAAAGCCGAACACGGCGCACTTGCTTTTGCTCAAATAAAATTAATTCATTCATGCTGATACCTCTGTGAGTTCAGCATTGAAGGCTTTTGCAAAGATTGATTTTTTTAGTTCTTCCAAGTCTGTGAGTTTTTGAGTATAGATTGTTTCGAGTTTTTTGGTTTTTTGTGATAATTTATCGAATTCTTTGATCATTAATTCTTGTTCAGAGAGTGATTTTGGATAGCTAAAAATCATTTTACCTAATGCATTCCCATTAAAATGAGGTTGGGCTGAACCAGAAACAAGTTTGTTTGCCGGATCCCAATAAAATCTTGATTTTGAAAAGTACCAATAAAATTTGTTTTCAATTTTGTCTTTAAATTTTATCCTTATTAAATATGATGCGAATATAGATGGTTCCAAATCTTCATACAAAAGGACTTTTGCGAAAGTTGCTCCAGTTCTAGTCATTAATAAATCATTATTTTGAACAATAAAATTCATAGCTTCTGTAGATGAAGTCAAATAAACTTTCTTTGTGTTTGTTAAATTTCCTTCACTATCGATATCGGTAATTCTGACATATCTAAAATCGCCATTTTCTTTTGATTTAGCCGTATACCCATATTCAAAATTAGCAATCTTCCCTAACTTTTTCTCTTCCCATCCATCGCCTTTATTTTCAAACACGCTTTGCAAATAGCTTTCAAAAACTTCTTTTGTATTTTTTAGATTCTTTTCAGCATTTTCTTTTGCTTTTGTAATCTTTTCAAAAGCTTCGTCTAAAATAGCAACGATGCGTTTTTGTTCAGTGAGGGAGGGGAGAGGGATTTTTATAAATCCCAAATTCTTTCTACTAATTCTCTGCCGTGTCGCACCAGATACTTGTTGATCTATTTGAGTTTGATATTCATGTGATAAAGAGTAATAAATAAACCATTTAGACAAAATCATTTTTTTGTGAAAACGTACAATTGTGCAATCAACAGCAGTAATCATTTTTTCTCCAGTATTTGGGAGAATACAAACTCTACCAACTGGATCTGGTAATCTTGATATTAAACAATCACTTTCAATTATCTCGGTACATCTCAAGCGATCAAATGTTTTTTCAGAGATATGACGTGCTTTTTCTTTCCTATCTTTAAAAAAACCAGCACCAATATTGCCAGTTTGAATCAGCAGGATTCCACCTGAAGATTGATCTTTTTTTTTTCGATCCAATCTCCGTCAGCAAATACCTCACAAACCTCCCCTAACGTTTTTACTTCCCAATCCGCCATTCAAATTAACCCCTTTATCGATTTGAGAATCTCTGCGCTTTCCTTGTCAAGCATTGCGATTTCACCTAAAATCTCTTGTGGTTCCCGAAGCGGTGCTTCCTCTTTTTTATTGGGATTTTTCACAGACAGGTCATAAGTATCTGTGTTTATATCCGAAACATTCACGGTCCATGAATTTGCCGAATCTGCTTTTGTTTTTTGCAATTCAACAAATTCTGCCAAATCCTTTTCATTTAATGGATTGGTTTTACCTAAATTCCTATCCAAATTAAGCTGATAATACCATACTTTTCGTGTTGGAACGCCTTTTTCAAAAAACAGCACAACTGTTTTTACGCCTGCGCCCAGGAATGTGCCACCCGGTAAATCCAGAACAGTGTACAGGTTACAATTCTCTAATAAGTGTCTTCTTAATGAAACCGATGCGTTATCGGTGTTTGATAAAAATGTATTTTTTATGACAATACCTGCTTTACCGCCAGCTTTCAGTATCTTAATGAAATGCTGCAAGAATAAAAATGCCGTTTCTCCGGTTTTAATTGTAAAGTTTTGCTGAACTTCCTTCCTTTCTTTGCCGCCAAAGGGCGGATTCGTTAAAACAATATCACAACGGTCTTTTTCCTGGATGTCAGTAATATTTTCTGCAAGTGTATTGGTATGAATTATGTTTGGCGACTCAATACCATGAAAGATCATGTTCATGATCCCGATAATATATGCAAGTGATTTTTTCTCTTTGCCGTAAAATGTATTTTGTTGGAGTATTTCTACATCATTAGTCGTTAAATCTTTACTATTTTTTAGATATTCAAAAGCTTCACACAAGAAACCGGCTGAACCAACTGCGCCATCATAAATTCTATTCCCGATAGTTGGCTCTACAACTTTTACAATTGTTTTGATGAGCGGGCGCGGAGTGTAATACTCACCGCCATTTCTGCCGGCATTGCCCATATTTTTTATCTTCGTTTCATATAAATGAGACATTTCATGTTTTTCTGCATGAGATCCAAAACGCAGCCCGTCAATTAAATTAATTACCTCGCGTAAATTATAGCCGATTTGAATCCTGTTCTTTAACTCGCTAAAAATCTCACCAATCTTGTATTCGATGGTATCTGCGTTTTCTGCATTTAGTTTGAATTTTTTTAAATACGGGAATAGTTTTTGATTGACAAAATCGGTTAAATCATCTC